>CAZGVP010000040.1:0-13769 GCA_964529135.1 uncultured Caulobacterales bacterium
TGTTCTTGGGCACTCTATGGGAGGGGCGATAGTGATGGCCGCGCACGCGAAGGACCCCCTTTTAGTCGATGGAATTATTCTTGCCGCCCCTGCTATCTGGGGTGGCGATAGAATGCCTCTTTTGTATAGACTCAGCCTCTCTTTTGCATCAACATTTGCGCCTGGGAAAACCCTTACGGGCGCCCGTGCAAAACGTCAGGCTACAGATAATATTCTGATATTAAGGGCAATGCAGCGTGATGAGCTTGTTGTAAAGGCAACACCATTGCGTGCAATACGTGGTATGGTCAAATTAATGGGTGATGCTAATCGCGTAACGTCAAAGCAGACTGGGAATATTCTTTTTCTTTTGGGGTGCAAGGATGAGATTATACCTGTGGATGATCTTTTAGAGATAAAGGAAGTTATGACGGTGTCAGGGGCTGCACTGGAGGACAAGACTTACCCAGATGGTTGGCACCTTTTGTTTCGTGATTTTCAGGCAGAAAGAGTTTGGAAGGATGTGGCTGAATGGATAGAGCGCACTTCTTTAGCAGGCGCATATGAAGCGCCTATAGATGAAAACGCTGTAGCACGTCTCTCCATAATCCGTGCTACAGCGTCTCCGTGTTCCGTAGAGTGACTGGGCTGCGGTGCACGAGTTTTGCTCGGCTACCAAGGGTTGCGCCAGTGTCAGTGCGGCTTGGAGTATTCAGGTCATAGGGGTTTGGGGCAGGGCCTGAATAATCCGGGGAACGGTGTGGGCCGCCGGAACAATTCAACTTTTAAGAGAAAAAGCCTCCTAAAAGGTTAATTTCCGCAAAATATTCCCAAAAAGAGAAATTATACTTGATTTTGAATGCTAATAGCGCATACGCCACCGCCACGTTTCTCAAAGTATTGTTGATGATATTCTTCCGCAACATTCCAACGCCCCAAAGGTTCTATCTGCGTGGCGATTGGCTCAGGGTGATGCCCGGAACTATCCTCTGCCTCGCGCGATGCGGTGGCTTTTTCTAGTTGTTCATCGTTAGTGGTGAATATCGCTGTGCGATATTGGTTCCCTATATCGGGGCCCTGTCGGTCAATTAGCGTAGGGTTATGGATCTGCCAGAACAAGGATAGTAGTCGCTCATAACTTACAAGTGCTTCATCAAAGACGACTTTTACAGCTTCTGCATGACCAGTGTTTTTGGCGCATACCTGTTCATAAGTTGGGTTTTGTGAGTGCCCACCCGTGTAGCCAACTTGTGTCTCGGTGACGCCTTCGATTTCACGAAAAGCTTGTTCGACACCCCAGAAGCAGCCGGCAGCAAAATAAGCAGTCTCGGTCATTTTAAATACTCCATGAGTCCTGTTGCATCAAACAGATAAGAGCCTTTAGCCCTAATCCAAGAGATTATCTGTATCAGATACCATAGATCTTATCACAAGACTGCGATTAATGACTAGGACTTGTCTGGCTTAGCGGTGGATTGCGAAATCCATTGCATAAACTTATTGGAAGAATGAGTTCCGTTTACAGGAATCGCAAGAACGCATGGCGTTTCATAAGGGTGGTGGTTTATTATATGGTCTCGGGTTGCACTGGCTATGGAAGTGGTAGTTTTGACAATCAAAATGCTTTCGGATGTGATTTCAATGTGACCATCCCATTCGTATACAGACTCCATAGTTGGGATAATATTAGCACATGCAGCCAGTTTTTCTCCAACTAACCATGTTGCCAAATCTCGTGCAGTCTTCGCATCAGGCATTGTGACGTAGAGTAGTGTGCATTCTGGTAATAGTGTTGATGGATTGGTTTTGTTCATACAATTGTGTGCTGTGATCAGGTGATCGCCTCAAGTGCATATCCTGCAGAGCGAACAGTTCGGATTGGGTCGCCTTGTTGGTATTTATTGAGTGCTTTACGAAGTCGACCAATGTGTACATCTACAGTACGCACTTCCACAAAAACATCTGAGCCCCAAACAGCATTCAATAATTGTTCACGCGAGAATACTCGGCCCGGATGTTGAATCAGATGTTCCAACAGGCGAAATTCTGTTGGCCCCAGATGGATTTCACGTTCTTCACGTTTTACCCGATGGGATGTACGATCAAGAGTAATATCACCAAAAACAACGGAATCTTGCACTAGAGCAGGGCGGATACGTCTGAGAACGGCGCGAGCTCTTGCGATAAGTTCAGCCGTTGAAAATGGTTTTGTGAGGTAGTCATCAGCACCAGTTTCAAGGCCACGTACGCGATCGGATTCCTCTGAACGCGCAGTCAACATTATTACAGGGATATTCTTCGTTTCTGATTTCGAGCGAAGGCGGCGACAGACTTCGATACCTGAGATTTTTGGTAACATCCAATCAAGAATAATCAGATCTGGCTGGTTTTCTTCGACGCGATAAATAGCTTCCTCTCCGTCGGAAGCTATGGAAACTTTAAACCCTTCTTGAGTCAGATTGTAGTCCAGCAATGTTGCTAGTGCTTCTTCATCTTCAACAACAAGTATTTTTGTCTTTGCCATACTCGTTACTTTCTTATGGATGGTGCGAGGGTATTTAATTGTTTACTCTCAGCTTTATCTACGACGAGGGTTGAAATTTCCATAGGGCTGATCTCGCTTTTGGGGCGTTCATCATTGAGTTGCTCACCAGTCATCAAGAAATGTAAGGCTTCAGCAATATTTGTTGCATGGTCAGCTACGCGTTCAAAATTCTTGGCAATGAATACCATATGAGCTGAGCTATTCACAACGTTAGGTTCTTCACGCATTGTAAGTAGTAATTCGCGAAATACAGAATGATATAGCTCGTCAACCTCTTCGTCGCTTTCCCATACAGCGATTGCGGCGGTCAGATCTCGCGCAGCATAAGCGTTCAAAACATCAGAGAATTGTTGCAAGCTCATCCGTCCCATCCGTGCAACGCCACCACGGTTAGGTTCAAAACGCTCTCGTGAGATAACGCACAAACGACGAGCAACGTTTTTTGCAAGATCTCCCACTCGTTCAAGATCGGCGGCAATCTTGATCATCGTCATGGCGTCGCGAATTTCCTTCGATGAATGTAGTTGATTTTCAAGTAGTTTGTAGACGCCCATTTCTATAGCTTGATGATATGCATCAACACGAGCATCTGATTCAATCAATGTCTGGGCTGATGTGATGTCACGTCGCTCAAACGCAGTGATGGTGTCTGCCAGGTTGGTTTCTACAAGTGCTGCCATCTGTGCGAGCTGAATTTCCAGGTTCTGGAATTCAAGCGGCTTTGTGTTTTGTTGTGTCGGTGCCATTGCGTGCGTTTCATGTTTGTCGCGAAATAGGACACAGAGGCTGGCTAAAAGCTAATTTTCAGTAATTGATTAAGAAAATTGTAGCCATCCCATGAATCATTTCCGGAATATAAATCTGCTTGTGCCTGCTTTTTGTGACATTTTCTTTGCAGGTCAGCGAGTTAGCAACAATTATGGCGCAAAATGTGCGCCCTGTGAAGGTTATTTTGCAATATTCAACTATGTTCAGCCGATGGTTTCGCTATTTCAGTGTTGTCGCCTGCAAAGTAACACGTAAAAGCGGTGCCCACTGCAAGGCGTGTCTCGATCTGTAGGCCACCTTTGTGCCGGTTTAGAATATGTTTGACGATTGCTAAGCCAAGTCCGGTTCCGCCGCTTTTGCGGCTGCGTTCGACATTGACCCTGTAAAATCGTTCTGTAAGGCGGGGCAGGTCAGAGCGGTCAATGCCAGGACCAAAGTCCCTGATTTGTAAATAGACCAAATCTTCAATGTTCAAACCAAGTCTGGCGGCAACTTGCGCTGCAGAATCCCCAGCTCGTTGAAACGGTTCATTTTGTTCAGCTAGAGCAGGTGCTTCACCTCGTCCTAATGAGAGAATAACCCGAGGCGGTTCCCCGCCATATTTAACGGCATTATGAACAAGGTTTTGTGCTGCTTGTAATATTTCATCGCGATCACCAATAACAACAAGTTGAGATGGTTCCGTTTTGGATGGTTCAATCTCAATCATCGCATCAGATTTCTCGATGATTGGTCTCAGGCCATCAATTATATCGTTAACAATTTCCGGCATCAAGACTTGATCTTTAGGCAGAATATGTTCGTTTAACTCGATACTGGAAAGTGACATCAAATCAGCCACAAGCCGTTGCATCCGTTCGGCCTGTTTTTGCATAATTTTGAGAAATTTCTTTGTTGCCTCGGGGTCTTCTTTTGCTGGACCACGTAGTGTCTCAATAAACCCAAGCAATGATGCCAATGGCGTACGAAGTTCGTGACTGGCGCTGGCAATAAAGTCAACGCGCATTTGCTCAACGCGGTGGGCGCTTGTTAAATCATGAATGAACAAAAGGATCTGATTGCTCTCACTGCCTTCGTCCAAGGGGGCAATATAGGCGCGACAATATCGTCTGACAGACCCGGTTGTGTTGAACTCAACGGTACGTACTTTGTTATCTTGTGCAACGGCTTCAACCGTTTCAAACACTGAGACTGCTCTAATGATAGAGGCTATATGGCGACCTTCTGCATTTTGATGGTTTATGAACTCGTTCGCTGCCGGATTCGTTGTTTCGATGATGCCATCGGGTTGCAAAATGATGAGAGGTTCGGGTAGTGCCAAAGCCACTTTTCTTGCAAGGCGCAATGTTGAAAGCTCATTTTCTTGTTTGCCAATTTGTTGGCGTACCATCTCTTCTATCGGGGCTGCCCAGTGCCGTCCTGGCGAAAGCCAATAACGTACCCCTAGGGCTGCCAGGAAGGCGAGCCAGATTAGTAAAACCTCGCTTGTCGGAAGCATTCCATTGAATGTAATGACAATAGAGATGCCAATACTGATCGCGAGCACCCATAAGAAGTCGTGGGTTCGAACACGGTCAGCAGTGCGCTGGATATGAGCTACTAAATCTTCCACAAATAATAGTTTGCGCGGGGGCGCTTCTCCTGGTTTTAATCAGTCAATTCACGGGCAATAAAAGCGTCAATATTGTCTTCTAGAACAGACAGGGGTATTGCGCCGTTCTCAAGGATAGCGTCGTGGAATAGGCGTAAATCAAATGCTTCACCAAGTTGCTTGCTGGCGCGTTCACGCAACTCTCGAATTTTAAGTTCGCCGGTTTTGTAAGCGAGTGCCTGACCTGGCCAGGTGATGTAACGGTCTATCTCGGACTTGATATTATGCTCTGAGAGCGCTGTATTTTCAGTCATGTAATCTATGGCCTTTTGGCGCGACCAGCCTTTTGAATGTATGCCGGTGTCTACGACCAGGCGGCAGGCGCGCCACATTTCATATGATAAGCGGCCAAAATTCGCATACGGGTCTTTGTAGAAACCAACGTCCAAGCCAAGCCTTTCAGCATAAAGTCCCCAGCCTTCTACAAATGCAGTAAAACCACCATAAGCGCGAAAGGGTGGAAGATCGAGTTCTTGCGCGAGAGCAATTTGGAAGTGATGACCGGGAACGGCTTCGTGCAGTGTCAAAGCCTCCAGTTCAAATAATGGTCGTTGATCGAGAAGGGAGGTGTTAATACGGTAAACGCCTGCACGCGATCCGTCTCCCGCAGGTTGTTCATAATAGGCGGTCGTTGTGCCTTCAGCGATATCAGCTGGAACAGGCTTGACGGTATACGGCATACGGGGGAGTTGCGTGAATAGGCGCGGCAATTCTCCGTCAATGCGTTTTGAAATGGTGGATGTGACTGCCACCAGCTCCTCCTCTGATTTCGCATAGAATTGTGGATCTGTACGAAGGAATGTTTGAAAATCCTTAAAGCTGCCTGCAAAGCCAACGTCTTCAATAATGTTCGCCATTTCTGCGCGGATGCGTTTGACTTCAGATAGGCCTATATTGTGAATTTCGTCAGGAGTACGGTCTGTCGTTGTGAAAACGCTAGCTCTGTATTGATAATAGTCATCGCCATCGGGCAAAGTGGAAGCGCCAATTTCTTCTCTGCATGCAGGGGCATATTCAGCATCATAAAAATCTGCATAAGCGCGATATGCCGGGATGGTCTTGTTTGCAATGACTTGACTTGCCTCGATTTTTAGGGCGGCCCAATCTTCAGATGAAATAGTATCTGGTTTGTTGGCAAAAGGTTTCATGAAGACGCTATCAGTAACATCGTCTACCACATGAAAGCGAATAGACTCGCTAACGCCAACCATAGGCGCACAAGCCTGGGTCCAGCCTGCTTTTATACCGGCACGTAAAGTATCAATAGATTCTGCAAAATATCGCGTTGTATCGTTCAAGCGCATTATGTAGCTTGTGTAATCGTCTTTAACAAAAAATGGCAAGCTATCGGGCAGACGTGCAATAGATGTGTGCGGACCATTACGATTGGTCATTAGCAAATATTTACCGCCAAAATTTGCACCATGCAATTCATTACGTATATCGAGCGCAAACAGCTTGTAATTTACTTGATTATCTTGGTTTAGTTTTTCAGGGTTGATGGCTTTAAGCCGTGTATCGAATTCGCGTATTTTTTCTATATTGGTGTTGTAACTTTCAAGAGAATTGGACTCTAGTCGTTCGTCAAAGTCACGTACACCCACAGACGTTGCAAAGGTTGGACTTTGTTCCAGAGTGAACGCCCAATGTTCTTTTAGGATGTCTTCAAAGGCTTTAGTGTGCTTTTTATTGCCTCTGCTTTTTTTTTCGTCCGCTCTGGCCTGGAAAATAGTGTCATCACTAAAATGAGGTGTTGCTATGTCTAGTGCCATCAGACTGCTTGCTGCGCAAAAACTAGCAAAAATTCTTTTGGCAAGAGCAGGTCTTGCAAGAATGCGTATAGCCATGGATGAGGTCCTCTCATAAAGTGTTCGGGGAATTGAAATTAGGCTCTTTGTCGTGGTAACAGGGCAAAGACAAGGCCACCTAGTGCGCCTGCGAGCATTTGTAGTGAAAAACCAATAAAACCTCGGGCGCCAGCAATGGGAGTGGCATTAAATTGTATGTTCATAAGCCACAGCATAGTGCCAATGGCGACGGCACCGGCAAGAGGGTATGCGATAGGAGCAAGCGGGGTGAGTAAACGCTTCAGCACAAAAGCGATGATAAACCCGATTAATAAGGCGATAGAAATCATCAAGGCATAAAGGCTTGCTAAACCGACCATATCTCGAAACGTTGTGGAAAGCCTTGTTGAAGGTGATATTTCAACGCCTAATTCTTGGAGGCTAGCGAGAACATTCTGGGTGTGAAATACGCTGGCAAACACGAATGTCACGATCACACTTGCGAGGAAAGCCAGTAAAACCCTGAAAATAACCTGAAGAATAGCCATGGTAAGTGCCCTGTAGTGATTTGCCAGATACGTGCACCTCAGATGAGGCGCTGACATCAGTGTAAGAGCCAGTTATAAGGTGTCCAGTGCCCATGTACAAACTTCTGATGCGATCCGGGTCGCTTGCGGTTAAAAGGAGACTAAATTGATGCCAGATTATTCCTTTTCTCGATTGGGTATTGCGCGACTACTCGGGCTATGGCTGGTGATTTCTGGTTCACTCATCACAAGCTTATGTATTTCAGCCATAGCGAATGAAGATCCCAGGTTCCGCCTTGAGACCGTCGCCACAGGATTGGATCATCCCTGGAGTATAGCATTTCTACCTGAGGGAGAGATGTTAGTAACAGAACGCGGTGGGCGGTTGCGAATTATCCGCAATGGTATTCTCGACCCAAAGCCGGTGACCAACACACCAGCGACTTTTGTTAGAAGCCAGGGGGGATATTTTGATATCCTGGCCCACCCGAATTTTTCTGAGAACAGAATCGTTTATCTTTCTTTTGCCCATGGCACTCTGGAAGTGAATTCAACCAGGATCGTGCGGGCGCGATTTGATGGCCAGGCATTGCAAGATCTGACAGTTATTTTTGATACTACCCCCGATAAGGATACTCCCAATCATTATGGTGGTCGGATGGCGTTTTTGCCTGATGGTTCATTGATTATGACCACTGGTGATGGATTTGAATATCGTGAAGAAGCGCAGCGTAAAGATAATTCGCTTGGTAAAACGATCCGTATTAATGACGATGGTTCGATTCCGCGTGACAATCCGTTTTTTGGCGATGAAGGTACGAACCCTGCCATATGGACCCTTGGTCATCGCAGCCCGCAAGGACTTGTTGTCGACCCTGCAACCAATATTGTCTATCAACATGAGCATGGGCCAAGGGGTGGGGATGAGATTAATATTCTGGCCGCTGGTCATAATTACGGCTGGCCAATTGCAACTTTCGGTATTGACTATTCTGGCGCAACAATTTCTCCTTTTACGGAATATCAAGGGATGGTGCAGCCGATTAAGTATTGGACACCGTCAATTGCGCCTTCTGGTTTGACCATATATCGTGGGTCTGAATTCGAGCAATGGGATGGGAATTTATTTGTTGGTGCGCTAGCATCAAAAAATTTACGACGCCTCGAAATTGTCGATGGCGAAGTGATTGAAGAAGAAACACTTTTGGAAGATTTGAGTGAGCGGATTCGTGATGTGCGTACTGGGCCCGACGGGTATATATACCTTACGACAGATACCGATAATGGTAGAGTGATAAGATTGGTGCCCCGTTAAAAAATACGCACAAATGTTAATTTTTTTAACAATAACTATCGGGTGGGAAGTTTGATTTTGGCACTTGTCGCGCCGCTGAAAACAGTGCGCGGGCTTTGTTTATGCATTCTTCGTGTTCTGTTTGCGGGTTGCTATCTGCGACGATTCCGGCGCCTGCCTGCACATACATATTACCATCTTTGACGACGGCGGTGCGTAGCGTGATAGCTGTATCGACATCACCACTTGCAGAGAAATAGCCGATCGTGCCTGCATAGGCGTTGCGGGCTTCGTGCTCCAGTTCATCTATAATTTCCATAGCGCGGATTTTGGGTGCGCCAGATACTGTGCCAGCAGGAAATCCTGCAAGAAGCGCGTCGATTGGTGTGGCGTCATCACGTAATTGTCCGACTACGTTAGAAACTATGTGCATCACGTGGGAATATCGTTCAATAATAAAGCTATCAGTGACGCGGACACTGCCTATAGCGGCCGCGCGTCCAACATCATTGCGTCCGAGATCGAGTAACATGAGATGCTCTGCGCGTTCTTTGGGGTCAGCTAGCAGGCTTATTTCATGAGCTTTGTCTTCTTCGGTAGTTTTCCCACGCGGGCGTGTGCCTGCAATTGGTCGGATTGTGATTTCCCCGTTGCGTACTCGCACTAAAATCTCGGGACTTGAACCTACTAATGCATGGCTGTCAAAATTGAAAAAGAATAAAAAAGGAGAAGGATTCTCGCGTCGTAACGCCCTGTATAATTCAAAAGGTGGCGCACTAAATGGCATCTTGAAGCGTTGGCTCAGCACGACCTGAAAAATATCTCCTGCCCGGATATAATCTTTCGCACGTTCAACCATGCCCTGATAAGCAGATTGAGGTGTGTTAGAAGATTGAATTGCCTGCGCCTGAGTGTCTACGGAAGGAATATGACTAATTTCTAAGTTCGCAGGAAGTGTGGACGTCATTTTATCAATCACCTCCACTAGACGTTGCTGCGCATCAGCATAAGCTTGCTGAGGGGAGGTTTCGGATCGGCGTACTGGCGTTGCGAGGGTCATTTCCTGACGGATATTATCAAACACGATGACAATCGTTGGTCTGATGAAAATCCCATCAGGGATATCGATACCACCATCGGGGCGATTTGGCAGGTGCTCTACCTGCCTGACCAGATCGTATCCGAAATATCCGAAAACTCCAGCCGACATAGGAGCGAGATCTGTAGGCAGATCAAATGCGCTTTCATCAAGTAGCGCCTGAAAACTCTCCAGGATTGGGCGATCATCGAGAGTAAAAGAATCCGTATCTGTCAGAGCATTGCGGTTAATCTCGGCGCGATTACCTGTGGTGCGCCATATTACGTCCGGCTTCATACCGATGATGGAGTGTCGCCCGAGAACTTCACCGCCTTCAACTGATTCCAGAAGAAAGCTACCCGGAGCACCGCCAGCTAGTTTCAGATATGTGGATACTGGCGTTTCGAGATCACTCACGATGGTACGGTAAACTATTTGAGGTTTATCGCTCTCATACTGTGTCTTGAAGTTTTCAAAGTCCGGAAATGTCCGGGGATCCAATGTCATTTAGGAACCGTCAATGGAGAATATGCGATCTACAAGTGTCTGATTTATTTCTACATCATAGTCTTCTTGTAAAGTTGTGATGTAAGCATTGAGCAGTTCCTGGTTAAGTTGTATACCGATGAATTGACGGTAATTCTGAAGCTGTAACGGATTAATTGATCCACGTACAAAATTAATGTCGCGTATCTCGGCGACAACTTGTACAGAGCTACTGCGTGAGTTACCCGTGACAACGTCGTTCTTGTTGGCCTTGAATATTTTCTCGTGGAGGGTTTCGGAAATTGTATCGTGCCCGGGGTTAGTTAGGTCCAGTGCCTCGCGTATTGGTGCACGTTCAAAGCCTTCGGCAATTGTTTCCAATGTTTCACCACCGGCCATACGCTCTACAATAGTGTCTACTGTTGCGGCAATTCTGTCGCGACGTTCGTTGTTGCGCCATTCGGTTTCAACCTCTTGTGCGACGTCAGTAAATGGCTTCAGTGCCGGGTCAATAATCTCATCAACGGAAAGGATCAGATAATCTTTGCCATCAGCCAATTCAATGGCTTCTGATCCGTCTGAGCCCTCATCAATAGCAAAAGCTTCGGTTAGTGCCTCACCCGGAATATCATCAAGAATGGCGCCGCCAGGCGTAAAGCTTAAACGATCGACAGGTCCAAATGTCTGTAAGCTGATACCCGCGTTTTCTGCAGCTTGTGCAAGGCTGGAACCCTCGTCGCGGGCTTCTTCAATTTTCTCAAGAGCTTCGTAAACCAGTTTTTGTGTCTGGCGAGCAAGCAGTGCTGTCTCTATTTCGCTACGCACGTCTTCAAAACTGCGGCTTGTGGCTTGTGTTACATCAACAATTTGTACGATTGTGCTGCCAAATAACCCGGCAACAGGATCAAGAATGGCTCCTGCCTCAAGTCCTTCGGCGAATGCAGCTTCGGCAACGGCGGTATCGACGATATCGCTCTGCAAAGCTTGCGTTTGAGTAACAGCTTCAATAGATAAGCCACGCTCCAGTGCCAGGCTTTCAAAAGGTTTGCCTTCACGCAGTGCCGCTGCTGCCGCTGTTGCTTCAGTGTCGGTCTCATAGGTTAATTGATAGAGTGTGCGTTTTTCCGGAGAATCGTAAAGACGCTCCTTGTTGGTATCATATGTTTCACGCAATTCTTCTTCCGGGATGCTAAGCCCTTCCTGGAAATCAGTTTTACGAAGAAATGCAATTGATATTGTCCGAAACTCATCACTGGTAAAGTGATCGGGATTTTCAGCATACCAAATTTGCAGTTCTTCCGGTGTAGGCTCCATAGCATCGCCGGCCATCGCCTCGGTAATAGATAGCCAACTAACCTGACGACGTTCAGTTTGGCGAGCAAGGTGAATATCCGTCAGTGCGCGTGGGGCATCAGACCCGGCACTAACAGCCTCGATCAGTGTTTGCTGGACAAGGTCCTCGCGAATTTGTTCGTCGAACTGACGCGGTGTCATTTGAGCTTGCTGTAGAATATTGCTTAATACCTGTTCATCGAATTTGCCTGTCAGCTTATTTTGAAATAACTCGTTACGGCTGAGAATTTCGCGGACTAAAGATCTTGGCATAGCTAGGTTTAGCTTATTGGCCTCGATTTCAATTACGGCACGTGATGTCAAGCTTTGAATAACGCGTTGGGGGACACCAGTGCTCAATGCCTCCTCACGAGAGAAGGCTCGGCCGGATTGTTGTTGTTGAATTCTGATTTGCTGATTAAATGCATCTACCAGCTCTTGCTGACCAATAGATATATTCCCCACCTTGATTGGTGGTTTTTGATTAAAGCTACTGAGTTGTGGAACCCCAATCACCGAAAATGCAGCGATCCCGACTATCGCAAACATCCAGGCCATAACGCCCTTTAAGGCACCGCGAATATTGTTGAGTAAAAAAGGCATGGGGTCCGTCCGTTTTTCAAGTGAATACTGGTAGCGTGGGTGTACTGGTAGTCGGCAATAGTGCATGCAGTAGATATTCAGCCTGATCTTCTACAACAAGCGTAAAAATTCACAAGCCATCACTTACGTGACTCCCCATCCATATGGAAATACAGATATAAAACTTGACAGGTGAACTGGACGGTAGGTCGCGGCGCGACTATGGTCAGCGGTTAATCACCTGGCGCGGTGCCGAACTGTGCAGGACTTAAATCTTAATAAGAACAAAGGGGCAGCCCTCGTGGAAACATTTATTGGTTTTTTTAATGCGCTGGTATGGGGGGCGGACAATCATCCATGGATTCCGGAATCCATGAAATTTATCATCCAGTTTCCACCAGTTTTGATACTGCTTTTGGGCACAGGGTTATTCTTGCTGGTACGGCTTGGCTTTATGCCCCTATTCCGCCTTCCTTATGCATTTGGACAGCTTTTCAAAAAGCGTGATAAAGATGCGGGTGAAGGGGATGTTTCTCCATTTGCAGCATTGATGACCGCGCTATCTTCTACGATTGGCACAGGTAATATTGCCGGGGTTGCCGCAGCTATCGCGATTGGTGGCCCAGGAGCTATTTTCTGGATGTGGGTAACAGCATTTGTTGGAACCGCTTCCAAATTTGCCGAAGGTGTTCTTGCTGTTAAATTTAGGGAAACTGATGCTGAAGGCCGCCATGTTGGTGGCCCAATGTATTACATCAAAAACGGGATGAGTAAAAAATGGCTCTGGCTTGCTTCGTTATTTGCATTTTTTGGTGTTTTTGCGTCATGGGGTACTGGGGCTTCAATTCAAGCCAATGCCATTGCTGATGCTCTCAACAGTAATTACGGAATTGCTCCATGGATATCAGGTCTGGTTTTAGCTGGTGGTGCGGCGGCAGTTATACTTGGTGGCATTAAGAGGATTGCAACAGTTGCCAGTAAACTGGTGCCAGCTATGGCTCTATCTTACCTTGCTGCAGGCATCATTGTGATAGGTTTAAATATTGAAGCTGTTCCAGCAGCATTTGCCAGTATTTTTACCAATGCTTTCGGGTATAATGCTGCAAAGGGTGGTTTCGTCGGTGGGCTACTGCTTCTTTCAATGCAAAAAGGTGTTGCACGAGGCATTTTTTCCAATGAGGCAGGCCAAGGATCTGCACCAATTGCGCATGCTGCCGCTAAAAATAATGACCCGGTCAATCAGGGCATTGTTGCTATGCTGGGAACATTTATTGATACGATTGTGGTATGTTCAATCACCGCAATCGTTATCTTGACTTCTGGTATTATTGCACCAGAATGCGCTCCGTTTGTCCGTGAATCTCTTTTATCGTTACCGGCGGGATGTGAAACTAGTTCTCCTTTAACTGCGATGGCGTTTGATCAATCCTTACCAGGGGTTGGCAAGCATATTGTTGCGATTGGGCTGACCGTATTTGGTTTCACTACAATCTTGGGTTGGAGTTATTACGGTGAGCGATGCTGTGCATACTTGTTCGGCGAGAGAGCTATCTTCCCATTCCGTTTAAGTTGGATTGTGTTGGTGATGTTTGGCGCGTCTGTTCTTATGTTGGAAGAAGGGGGCGCGGTTGTCGATGTGGTCAGTATTTTCTGGGCGGTCGCGGATACGCTAACTGGCCTTATGGCGGCGCCAAACCTGATCGCACTTTTGGTAATGTCACCACTCGTTGTAAAGATGAC
>CAZGVP010000041.1:0-13640 GCA_964529135.1 uncultured Caulobacterales bacterium
GGCCAAACCATTCTTCCGCCGGCGCAAAACATGTCCCTTCTCGTGAATCCCGCGACTAACCTTGCGACCCTGTTATAATGATCATTAAAGGATAAGCCCGATATGGCCAAACCATTCTTCCGCCGGCGCAAAACATGTCCCTTCTCCGGGGATAACGCGCCTAAAATTGACTACAAAGATCCAAAACTTATGCAACGCTATGTTTCTGAACGGGGCAAGATTGTTCCCTCCAGAATCTCTGCAGTGTCTAACAAAAAACAGCGCGAGCTAGCACGTGCTATCAAGCGGGCGCGCTTTCTGGCGCTTCTGCCTTACGTTGGGGAGTAAAACCCATGGATTTGATCTTACTCGAACGCGTCGAAAATCTTGGTCAAATGGGTGATGTTGTCACCGTAAAGTCCGGTTATGCACGCAATTTCCTCTTACCGCAGAAAAAAGCCCTGCGCGCTAATGAGGAAAACAAGAAACGTTTTGAGACACAACGTGTAGATTTGGAAGCACGCAACCTCGAACGCAAAAAAGAAGCTGAAGACGTTGGCAAGAAAATCGACGGACAAACATTCGTTGTCCTTCGCCAGGCCTCAGAAGTTGGGCTTCTCTATGGATCAGTTTCCACGCGCGATATTGCCGAAACTGCATCCCAAAGCCGCGTTCAGGTTGAACGCTCACAAGTACGCCTCGACAAACCATTGAAAACACTCGGTATATTCCCGGTTCGCATACGCCTACACCCTTAGGTATATGCCACTATCGAAATCAATATCGCCCGTTCAGAAGAAGAAGCTGAACGCCAGGCCGCTGGAGAAAATATCCTCGCTCGCGATGGTGATCTTCCAGATGAGAATGAAGATGATAAAGCATCTGAATTCTTTGATCCGGAAGCGCAAACCCCAGTGGAGGAAAGCGACTCTGGTTCAGAAGACGATACTGAAGCGCAATAAATGCACGCCAGATTCGGTGATGGAATTAGCGAAAACAGCTACCTTATGGTAGCTGTTTTAGTTTGTGTAAAGAATTATTTTTACACGTAACACCAAATACAAAACAAATCTTACGAATACACTTTTCCCCAATTTGTAATTAATACTTTTCAATTTTGAGATAGTAACTTATTGGCTGTATATGGCAGATGGAAATCACAATGATTTTGGCGGGAATGAGGCAAGCGGAAATGCATCGCCTACGGAAGATAAACTTCCCATAAGCCTTGAAGCAGAACAAGCTGTTTTAGGGGCCCTGCTTTTTGATAATGAAATATATTTTCGCATTTCAAGCTTTCTAAAAGCCGAACATTTTTACGACCCGGTTCATCAGCTTATATTTGAAGCCAGTGGCCAACTTATCAATTCCTCACGCTTGGCAGATCCACTCACCCTCGACAGGTTTCTTGCCAGCGAAGAAGGGTTTGTCGAAGCAGGAGGGCGCAAATACCTTGAACGATTGGCCGCTGCTCTGCCCTCCACAGCCAGCGCAGGCGATTATGCGCGCATTGTTTTTGATATGTCGGTCTGCCGTGGATTGATTCATATCGGTGATAAAATGGTCGATCGCGCTCGCCAATCGACAATTGATGATAACCCCGCCGAGCAGCTTGGTGATGTTGAGCAGGAGCTCTACAAACTGGCTGAAACCGGCAAATATGGCGGAGGCTTTACTGCATTTCGCAACGCTATTACAGAGGCCATCGAGCTGGCAGACGCCGCAGTAAAACGCGACGGCAACATGTCCGGTGTAGGCAGTGGATTAATCGATCTTGATAAAAAACTGGGTGGTTTGCACCCGTCAGATTTGATTATCCTTGCTGCGCGTCCATCAATGGGCAAGACCGCACTTGCTGCCAATATTGCCATTAATGCAGCTAAATCACACAAAACCGAACGCCAGGAAGATGGCACTTTGAAAACAGTGAACGGGGCCATTACTGGTTTCTTCTCGCTTGAGATGGCCGCAGAACAAATCGCAACTCGTATTATTTCTGAATTCTCGCGGGTACCTTCCGAACGCATTCGGCGTGGTGACGTAGATCAGGAAGAATTTGATCGCATTTATCACGCTGCCCGAGAACTCGAAAACCTGCCATTTTATATCGATGATACTGGTGGTCTTTCCATTGCACAGGTTGCAGCTCGAGCGCGTCGATTAAAACGCCAGCATGGACTGGACCTGTTGGTAATCGATTATCTGCAACTCCTTTCAGGCACAGGCAAACATAGCGGAAATCGGGTGCAGGAAATTACCGAGATCAGCATGGGATTAAAAACCCTTGCAAAAGAACTCAATATTCCAATTGTAGCACTATCGCAGTTATCGCGTCAGGTTGAGTCTCGTGAGGACAAACGCCCGCAATTGTCTGATCTTCGCGAATCTGGGTCCATCGAGCAAGATGCTGACGTTGTGATGTTTTTGTTCAGGGAAGAATATTACCACAGCCGGGTTATGCCTGGAGATGAGAACAGCGCTGAATTTGCAGAATGGCAGCAGAAAAATCAGGACCTCATGAATGTTGCCGAGGTTATTATTGGGAAGCAACGTCACGGCCCAATTGGTACCGTAAAACTGCACTTTGAATCAGAATTCACCCACTTCTCGAACCTCACCAACCGAGAGGTCGAAGTTGATGAATACGGAAATCCGTTTTATTCAGCTTGAAAATGGTTATGCCACAATATCAGTATACAGCTCTTCAGGCGCAGGCTCCGAGCTTTGAATTGCAAAATCAGCAGATTCTTTCACAATGGCCTTAATTTCCTTATCCATTGCTTTGAGTTCTTCTGCGGTAGCAAATTTACCCTTCAAGATGCGATCTTCACACCCTTTAATAGGGTCAGAATGTTCTCGTACATCATCGACCTCTTCGCGCGAGCGATATTTTGCAGGGTCGGACATAGAGTGACCACGATAACGGTAGGTCTTCATTTCAAGCACATAAGGCCCTTTACCAGTACGAGCATGGTCAACCGCTTCACGCCCTGCCTCTCGTACCGCCAACACATCCATACCGTCCACTTCAGTACCCGGAATACCAAAAGAAGCACCACGACGATAAAGGTGCGTTTCTGAATGAGAGCGAGTAACGCTAGTTCCCATCGCATACTGATTATTTTCAATAATAAACACAACAGGAAGTTTCCAAAGCTGGGCCATATTCATAGCTTCAAACACTTGGCCTTGATTAGATGCACCGTCACCAAAATAGGTGAAACTGACCCCATCATTTCCGCGATATCGATTTGCAAATGCCAACCCTGCACCAAGTGGAATTTGTGCGCCCACGATACCATGACCGCCATAGAATTTCTTTTCGCTGGAGAACATGTGCATGGAGCCACCCTTGCCCTTGGACAGCCCATCACTGCGACCTGTGAGCTCGGCCATCACCCCTTTAGGGTCCATACCACAAGCAAGCATATGACCATGATCGCGATAACCAGTGATCACCTGATCACCTTCCTGTTTAATCGCTTCCATGCCAACAACAACAGCTTCTTGCCCGATATAAAGATGGCAAAACCCACCAATTTCACCCATTCCATAAAGCTGACCCGCTTTTTCTTCAAAACGGCGTATCATCATCATATCAGAGTAATATTTGAGTAATTCTTCTTTTGTCGCCGTCAGGTTTGTGGCTTCAGCCATAGTAAACAGTCTCCATTTAATCCGATCCGATTATAGGCATGGCCGGGTGGTGGGACAAGAGCATGCCTTACACAAAAATCTCGCCCAGATTATGATCGCCGTTCTATAAGATATGCAAGCGACACAACAGAGTATGAATGGGAAGCAATTGAACCCTTCATGCCGCCGCAGAGTAAAGCTGGAATTTTCCATTTATGATACTCATTACGAGCAGAAGGAAAATTTGATGAAGAAAAAAAATTTACCGATGCATAGATTGCATTTATTTTGCAGCAAGCGGATCGAAGAAACTTGGTGAAAGAAGCTTGCCGCAAGGCAGGTATTGCAGAAACGACGAGAATACCCCTTACTATATCGATTAGAATTTAATACGCAGACTAGAATTTTTTCTTCAAACTTAGTGAAAAATTGGTCCCAAGGTCATAAACATCGATAGGCACTGAGGAGTCATTTGCTCCATCTGCCGTGGCCTCATAACCGTCGTTTAAAATATTGGAGACCTTTGCCTGCAACTCAAAGAGCGAACCAACTAATTCAATTTTGCGGCCATAAACAAAATCAAGAGTGAACGGTAATCTCTCAACAACATTTGGAACATTTGCACCCTGGATAAGACCAACTTGACGAATACGTTCGCTCGACCAGTTAAATAACAAGCTGACTCGCGATTCTTGCTCTATATCCTCCCAGCCAATCTGAAAGTTTACAATGTGATCAGATTGCCCTTGTAGAGATCTGCCTTCCACGAAAAAGCTGTCTGCAGTGGCAGTATTAGCCGAAACATTTGTACCGGCAAATACTGGCGTGGAAACAGTTCCATCAATCCCCACCGAAGATTGTGAAAATGTATAATTAGCGGAGAGGATTAAATCTTTATGAGCAGAGAACTCCCCAATCCATCCATTTCTAAACCAATCGGCCAGAATAAAACGTTGCTCGTATTCAAATTCTACACCATAAAGATCAGCAGAAGGAGCATTAATATAAGTTGTTAATATATCATCGCCGGTTTGCAATAAACTTTCTTCAATTGGGTTTGTGATAATTTTATAAAAACCACCAACTGTTACAAATTGCCCACGCCCAAAATAATATTCTGCACGAACATCATAGTTTGTGGTTTCAGTGTTAACAAGAAACGGATTACCAAAAACCTGAATATCCCTGTCTGTATCAGTAAAGATTGCAGCTCCCAGCTCCTGGAATTGAGGTCGTGTTAGCGTTTGCGAAAAAGCACCACGAATCTGTAGATCTCCGATCGGATTCCACGTTATTGTTACGGCTGGTAAAAAACGGTCATCATCAATAAAAGATTCAGGACCAGCATTCGGCACTGGTGAAAATCCTGCAATCGAGAAATTATCAACAACTTGCTCAGAGGTCTCATAGCGCCCGCCCACTGCAGCTCGCAGATAAGAAGTAAGCTGGATATCAACACCCGCATAACCAGCCACAACTTCCAACTGCCCATTATACGCACCCGGCTGAAGAATATCGGGTGTCTCAATAAATTCGAACGCTCCAACTTCACTAATATTTCGATCAGCTAACAAAAAATCGATGCGTTGAGTAAAGAACGGATCATCATCGGGCAAACCTGTATCATTCCTGAAACCAAACTGGCGTAACAAATAATCGCGTTCCGTGTCTGTATAAGCACCACCAGCTTTGAAATCTATATCCAAAGAGCCAAAACTAAGCGGCAGAACAATGTCTCCCCCAAAATGAAGGCTTGTATCATCCACCCTGGAAAAACGAACATCAAAGCCTGATGAAGAAGCCCCTGACCCTAAACCAATCGCAGAACGGAAAGGAACACTTTCATCTTCACGAATATAAGTGAACGAGGTTTCATAAGGCGCATCACGAAAAGCCTCAGAGTAGGCAAATCGTAAATCCACAGATAAATCACTCAATGCCGGAAAAATATGCTCGCTATTAATTTGAGTTGTCCAAACTTGATTTTCAAAAAATTCAAGATTTGAGATGAGAATATCATCGAACCCGCCGAAAGATAGTTCCTCTGTACCAATACGCTCACGAGCTTCTTTTGTCGTTTTTCTCAAAGCTGTAGCTAAAAGCTCCAGCTTATGATTTTCATTAAATTCAATACCAGTGCTAACAAGGGCATTACTGGTTATGGCTTCTGTTAAACTTTCAAATTCAAAGGTTTCATTTCTGCTAATTGCCGCGCCGTCTGGACCAATAGCAGCATCACCCTGAAAGCCCTGTTTATTTTGAAAATTACGCCCGTATCCTAAATTAACGACAAGACCAATTGAAGCTCCGCTATCTAAATCAAATCTGTTACCACCAGCAATATTGAAACTATGGTTTGCTGGTGTTGTACCTTCCTGGATAACGCGCAATGGCGCATTCACCAGCGATGTACCGATTTCGCGGAGATCACTTTCCGACACGCCACTCTCTGCCCGGATTGCGCGCCCCGGAAAATCAGCAATAGCTTGTTGAAGCGGCGCTGGAAGAGAGCGCGTACCATCATCAAACCCGGTAAAGTCCAAGTCTCCACCATCAAAAGTCAACCCATCACGCCCCGTAGTGACGGTATCGAGACTAACACTGACACCAAATTCCAGAAATTTTTCATTCGGAATTGATTTGGAACGCAATTCAATCAAGCCACCACCAAACTCACCGGAATATTCAGGCGAGAAGGTTTTTTGAACCAGCACTGAACCAACAATACTTGTAGGAAATAAATCAAGTGGAGCCACACGTTTGAGAGGCTCTGGAGATGGCAATGGTGAACCGTTCAATGTCAGGCTTGAATAACGTTCATTCAGCCCTCGTACCACAAGGAATTTTCCTTGCGACAGTGACAATCCTGTGACGCGTCTTAACGCTCCAGCGATATCACTGTCCCCTGCACGTTCAATTTTTTCCGCGGTCAAGAGGTTTGAAATCTCAGATGTCGCTCTTTTTTCATCCGGCACTCGAGCACCACGAACAACAATTTCATCAGTGACAGCTGGGATATCAAGCTGAAAATCCTGCGCAGATACTGTTGCCGGAATTGCAAATGATGTTGTGATCATTAGCGTATTAATTAGAGTTACTAGTTGCTTATTCATTTTTCCCACCTGGGTATGCCAAATTTCTACGACCAATTGACGACTCCATGTTGGAATTTGAATTTCCAACATCGACATCATACTCTCCCCTAGAGACTTCCTGGAACCGTCCATCCAGCATACCAATCATCAGTTTGACTACTCAAAGCGCCGATTTGACTGACTGGATCAAGTGAAGAGTCCAGTGTTGTTGGATCAATTGGGATCACAGCATTTTCATTCACACCGTTTAAAAAGGCAGTACTCGTACCACTTGCTGCCGTTAGTGAACTCGTGCCTGTTGTGATCGCACCAGTCCCAAAAGCAGTGGTGATATCAATAGTGCCATCATTACCAAGATCATCAAATGGAACCGCGCAGCTAAAGAAATTGGCCCCGATTTGTAAATCATCATCGTTAGCACCATCAAAGGCGACATCAACAGGGGTAGATTGAATGTTAGTGAGGGTTGTACTGTCATCAATATCGAGACAACCATCATCCCAGCCACTGACAACTCCATTTACGAATATCCCGCCTGTTCCAACACGGATCTGCATCCCAACATCTTCTCCAGGACCACCTATTAATGTGTAGTTAGCAATAATCGGGTTAGAGCGTGGAGCGATATTGTTATTTGAAGAATTATTATCACCCTCAAAGCCATTATCCCCGACACCAGTACCTGCGACCAAAACAAATTGCGCAGAACCATTCCAACCAGAAACCCAATCAAGTCCATCATCATCAACACCGGTCAACACAAGATGGCTGACGTCCACAGTACCACCAAAGAACTCAACACCATCATCGTCATTATTGTGAACCTGTACAAAATCAACATTTGTTCCAGAACCAACACCCTGGAATGCAATACCGTTCAACTCATTGTCAGTGGTAATTTCAAAACCCGCAAATTGCACACGAATGAAATTTAAAATACCGGAATTATCCAGCGGTGCATTACCGCCATAATTCCCCGTTCCACCCTCACCAGATGTTTCACAAGAGGCAGGTTCTGTTGGGTCGGCACATGAATTAATAGGTGCACGACCATTAAGCACCAACCCTCCCCACTGGCCGCGTTCATTGCCAAGATTAGCACCACTGACATCTTCATCAGATGTGAAAATAACAGGAGCGTTAACCGTCCCCAAAGCATTAATTTGCGAGCCACGGTTTACCGCAAGAAAATCTGTCGGATTGACGCCAACAACAGTCACGCCAGCCTGAATTGTTAAAGCAACACTCGCAACCGGATTAGGGTTACTAACGTCAGGCCCAACATCCTGACCAACAAAAACAGCACCATCTAATGCATAAATATTACCAGTGGTGAGTGTAACATCTTGGGTAATCGTTCCTGAAATTTGGCATACATTACCATTCACAGGAACAGGAACTGTAGCTGTTGCAGAAATATCTATCGTACCGTCAGGACAACCAGCAGGTGGAAAAACACTACCAGGTACTGTCCAGCCAAACGCCCATGTTTGCGATGTAGCTAGGCCGGGTTGGAATGCGCCTACAAATTGTTCACTCTCCAGGTTAAGGTCCAACAGGTTAGGATCTAGCGCACTTACTGCTATTTCATTAACACCAGGCAGCACCCCTGAAAGCGTACTTGTACCTGTTGTTATGCCCGAAAAAGCTGTTGCGAGATTGACAGGGTCTCCACTCACATCATCAAAAGGTGTTGCACAAGAAAAGAATACAGAATCAATTTGCAGATCAGTATCATTGATACCGTCCGTACTGAGCACATCACTCCCATCTTGAAGAAGGTCGAACGTCGCCACATCATCAATATCGAGACAACCATCTTCCCAACCGGTAACAATACCATTTATGAACAACCCACCTGTACCGACACGTAACTGCATGCCCAAATCTTCGCCAGGTCCACCAATAAGTGTAAAATTTGAAATGATTGGATTAGAGCGTGGGCTAATACCATTATTTGAGGAGTTATTATCACCCTCAAATCCATTATCTCCAACGCCAGAACCGATAATCAGAATATCTTGAGCAGACCCCTGCCAACCTGAAACCCAATCAAGTCCATCATCATCAACGCCCGTAATGACCAAATGACGGACATCAACGGTGCCACCAAAAAATTCAACGCCGTCATCATCATTATTATGAACCTGAACGAAGTCTATTTCTGTACCGTTACCAACCCCCTGGAAAGCAATACCGTTGAGTTCATTATCAGTTGTGATTTCAAAGCCAGCATATTGCACACGAACATAGTTCAGCACGCCTGAATCATCAGAAGGATTATCGCCACCATAATTACCGGTGCCCCCCTCGCCGGACGTTTCACATGTTGCCGGAACTGTTGGATCTGCACATGAGTTAATCGGTGCGCGACCGTTCAAAATAAGCCCTCCCCATTGGCCGCGAGCATTACCTTGACTGTTATTGGCAGTACCATCGTCAAGAATATCTTCATCTGATGTCATGGAAATCGGTGCACTGACTATTCCCTGAGCCAGAATGCGCGAACCGCGATTGACCGTGAGAAAATCCGTTGGATTTACAAAAGCCAGTTGAGCACCAGGTTCAATGGTTATATCCACACTTACCCCATTGAGCACACCAGGCGTTGGCCCATCATCTGTCCCCACAAATGTCGGCTGGTTGAAAAAATAAACACGAGGCTGAGACGCTGAAGCACTTAAAGTAAGGTCGGAAATAATAAAACCACTGGCATCCACTGTAACTGCACACGCTGTATCAGGTGAGTCTTGCGTGGGAAAAGGTTGTGCTGAGGTGCCCGTCGGGCATCCACCAAAGGTAAAGTCCATACCTGCAGGTCCCGGGGTCGGAGCACCACCATCACTACCACCACCATCACCGCCGGTTGGAGCCCCAATAAAGGCACCTTGCCCCGGTGATGAAATATCTGCACCAGAACATGCAGCTACAGTACAAAGGGCTGCAAAGCTCATGGAATTGAGTAAAATTTTTGATGTGATTTTCATTGATACCCCAATGTGCCCAACGGCGTAAAACTTAAATTGTCATCACGAAGGGAGAATGGCTCCGTAATTTTTCACAAATCTCCTTTTCGGAGGGCTGATGTGGGGTGGATAGGATCGTTGCGTTACAAGAACATGACGCTTGTTGTAAGTTTTTATGACGGCTGAGATTGAGAACAAAACAGAGTCACAATTGCACTGACGCAAATGATAACCCGTCAGTATTTCTACGGGTTGGCGACCTTTAATTGGCGGAAACGCTGAGTTTTTATAACGTTATGGTTCTAAAATTTGAAACGACATGAATTTATTCGTGACAATAATTTAGAATTTTAACGCTGATTATAGCACTCTTCACGAGAATTTGCGCATTTAGTGCACTTTTTGGTTGACCCGCTAATCTATTTATGACACTTTTGTTACGCAAATAAAACATATTCATGAATGAAATGTGTCAGATATAAAAAGAAGGTCCTAAACCCATGAAAAAAACTCTCGCAACGCTTGCCTTAACTATTATGACACTAGGGATTGTTCCTTCGATTGGTGCCTTTGAAGGTACTTTCGATCTCTCGCCTTCAGCATGCGAGGAAGTTGTTGCACAGTACATGGATACACGATTGGACGACCCTCGGTCTGCAAGAGTACAGTTAAGCAGCGAACCGTATAAAATTATGGTTGATATGCGCTCAACCTCAGATATTCCGGCTTGGGCTGTTGATGTACGGGTTAAATCGCGCCTACCAAGTGGCTCCTGGTCAAATTACCAACCATACACAGTGATCTTTCAAGGTGACAAAGCCGTGGCATTGGAAAGTGATGTAGCGAGAGTTACACGCGTTTAAGATTACTATTATAGAAGACTGTTCGTACTCTCGCTTTGACCATATTGCGGCGGCGTCGAGGCTAACAAATACACATAGAATTATAAGCATCAACGAATCTAAAGCATCGGCCTATCTAAAGCATCGGCATAATTAACCTGAGCGTTTACAAGGTCCTCTGGTGTATCAATATCCTGCAAAATTGCAGGATCGGTTTCCAGTCGAGCAACGCACTCCAATTTCTGAACCAGATTTTTAGCACCCAAGTCTCCGGACAACGCCTCAAGCTTGTATGCCGTTTCTTCGGAAAATAACGCTGGCGGCGTTATTCGCCTTCCTTTCGTCGCGCAAATCGCAGCATTGTTTGCCCCGATCATTGCACCCAAATTTGACAACAACTCCAACGTGATAAATGGCATATCGGCAAGACAAACCAGAACGCCGGAGGAGTTTTCAGCTAGCGCTGTCCGAGCACCAATAGCAAGACTGGAACCCTGGCCGGATTCTGGTTCAGGGTTTACAACAATTTTAAAATCAAACGACTGAAACAGGTTGTGCAGTCGTTGGGCATTGCGAGGAGCCACAAGATATCGGTGCTTTATTCCAGTGCTCGCAATACATTCTCCCACATGCTGGGTAATAGGCTTACCACCCAGAGGGGCAAGTAACTTGTCTGCAGAGCCAAATCGGTTGGATGCACCGCTCGCAAGGACGACCGCATTGACCTCAGCGAGTTCCATTGCCCTATGTCCCCTTGTTAACAATATCGATAATTTCAGCCAACGCCGAAATGGCTAACATCGATGTATTCCGCACTGACGCAACCAAACCAATTGGTCCACTGATCCGCCTCAAGTCAGCTTCACCAACACCCATCAATCTTAACGTGTCAAGGCGGTTCGCGTGGGTTTGGCGGCTACCCAGCGCACCAATATAGAATGCATCTGATTGAAGAGCCGAAAAAAGTATACGCGGTTCCCATTCATGGTCGTGAAAAAGCAAAACCACAGCTGTCCACGGGTCCGCTTTTATCATCGGGTCGCCATCAATCAGCGTCAGGTGCTGAATATTGGCACCATAACTTTCGAAAGCGACGAGGTCGTCTTCATCAGGACAGCACACTAACACTTCAAAGCCTGTTGCAATGGAAGCCTTAACCATCGAATTTAATTCTTCACCACGCCCTGCCGCAATAATTTTTAATTTCGGCTGGTAACGAATATAAAAGCCCTCACTTGTTTGCCCGGTTTGCTTTGCATCCACGACAAAATGAAGCCCAGTGTTGGTCAGTAATGCGCTGCATTCATTTCTTTGCGAAAGCACGTCAACGATATTGTTGATCGCTGATGGGGCGGGATCAGGGATAATCAGTAATTCAATACCGCCACCACAAGGCAGTTTGATATCAACAAAAGGCGAGCCCTCACCTAATCTGATTTTCTGCTGTTGACCTTCTTCGATTGATTTCAGCGCAAACGCAGCAACGTTAGCATCAAAGCAGCCGCTTGAAACAGATCCTGCATAATACCCGTTTTCGCAGACAATCATATGCGAGCCCAATAACCTTGGTGATGACCCGATGAAATCAATGATGGTAACAATCGCACATCGCAAATTCTCAGCTTGTCGATGACGTAAAAAGGTCAACAAATCTAATGAATGCGTCCCGATATCTCTATTGGCTGAGAGGTCCACTACAATTTCCCGACGCGATTATTGATCATAGATATCCCCCAGCACGGTCCATATTACAAGAGAACATGCACATAGACAATCAGGCGATGTAGAACGCTTTAATACGAGACGAGACCACACCACCCCAGCAGCCGGGCCTGCCCTAGTTGCAAAAGCTCTCTGACACACGGTTTAATCATCAAAGTTAAGTTCATTTATAATGAATGATCGGTTAAACAAGCGCAAAGCGTACCAGTTAAAGATCTCGACGCCATCATCAATTTACTCAATTAGCGAAAATCCTTTAATGTCAGGCGTTTTCCTATTATGTTTTGTCACCCACAATGGAGGTTTCCTTTGCTGTACCCTACACTGATGAATGGAACTATAAATTTGCGAAAAGCCGGGTGCAGCGGTGATTACGTCATCCATGTAAACAAATATCCCTCACAATCGGTGACCATTGCCCTAATCAAAAACGAAAAATGCAATACGTCGAAAGTTGATTGATCATGAGCTGGCTTGCTATCATGTTTGCAATTGTTGCGGTGATCTATGCATCGGTGGGTTTTGGTGGCGGCTCAACATACACGGCATTACTTGCGCTCGTAGAGACAGATTATCAGCTACTGCCAATTGTTTCATTAACTTGCAATTTGCTTGTGGTCACCGGCGGAACAATTCTCTTTTCAAGAGCAGGGTCCATTCCCTGGCCTCGCGCACTACCGCTATGCGCCTTGTCAATTCCTCTCGCCTGGCTTGGCGGGCGAACATCAGTGCCGCAAAGTCTATTCGTTGGGCTCCTTGCATTATCGCTGCTTGTTTCGGGTTTACTCCTCTTGATTGATCATCGACAACGCCCCCGCGCCCAGCCTTTAAGTAACGACTTGAAGTCAATTACGATCAATCAAAGGCCCTGGCATCAGCCTGTTGAAATCCTCATCGGTGCCGGGATCGGTTTTTTATCAGGTCTCGTTGGCATTGGCGGCGGCATCTTTCTCTCCCCCATCCTCTTTCTGCTCCATTGGTCATCCGCGCGTGCGATTGCTGGCACGGCGTCGCTCTTTATACTCGTCAATTCTCTTGCTGGAATGATGGGACAACTGCAAAAACTCGGCAGCGAGCGAGCCGGCCATGTTTTTTCCTATTGGCCGCTTTTTCTCGCTGTTCTTGTCGGCGGCCAACTCGGCACACGCCTTGGTGTTAACATTTTACCGGAACGGTGGATGAAACGCGTGACCGCGACACTCGTCCTCTTTGTTGCCCTGCGGCTTTTTCAACGTCTGTATATTCAATTGAGTGCAGGCTGAGATGAGAGTTTAAAGCCTCTCGATTGCTCCTAGGGTCAGGACCCATAAAAAGCTTTTCGTAAATTACGAATTATGATTCACAGTTTCCAAAAGGAGACTGCTGAGTCAAAACAATTCTTCTGGTTGACCAAGGCCCAG
>CAZGVP010000042.1:0-13585 GCA_964529135.1 uncultured Caulobacterales bacterium
ATTCACGTCGAGCTGAACCTGGAGAGCTAGGCAAGGCTGCTCTTGGGGCGTGCGTTCTGATTGGTAGGGGATCATCAATTCGTCAGCAAAGGGGTGTGCTTACAGGCGCCCTTAGTATTTTGACGAAAACTGAGCTTGCTGTTGCAGAGCGGATTGCCCTTGGTATGACTGCGCCGCAAATTGCTGATGAGTTGGAGGTGCAACCTTCAACTGTGCGTACTCATATGAAGCATGCTTATAGGAAACTGGGTATTAATTCCAAAACCGAACTGGCAGCGCTTTATATCAATAGCCAAAAATAAATCAGGTTCAGGGCGTTTTGAACCAAGTCTCCCTTGGACAAAGTTTGGCGAACCGCTTATTGAAGTGCTTGATTTTTTACATAGCAATTGATTGATATTCATGACCGATATTACCCCTGAAATCGTGGCGGATCACGGTTTAACGCCTGCCGAGTATACCAGTATTCAAGAACATCTTGGTCGTGCGCCAAATCTTGTAGAACTGGGCATATTTTCGGTGATGTGGTCCGAGCACTGTTCTTATAAGTCCTCACGTCGTCATCTTGCCAAATTACCAACTTCGGCTCCGTGGGTAATTTGTGGGCCTGGTGAGAATGCTGGTGTTATCGACATTGGGTCTGGTGAAGGAGAGGAGGCGCTGGCAGCGATCTTCAAGATGGAAAGTCACAACCATCCAAGCTTTATCGAGCCTTTTCAGGGGGCGGCAACAGGCGTCGGCGGTATTATGCGCGATGTCTTTACAATGGGCGCAAGACCGGTGGCCAATTTGAATGCTTTGCGTTTTGGGGCTGTTGATCACCCAAAAACCCAACATCTGTTGAGCGGCGTTGTTGCTGGAATTGGCGGTTACGGTAATTGTATGGGTGTGCCGACCGTTGGAGGCGAGACGAATTTTAATGCTGGGTATAATGAGAATATACTCGTTAACGCAATGACCGTGGGAATTGTGAGAAAAGACAAGATATTTTACTCCGCCGCTCGTGGTTCAGGAAACCCTGTTGTTTATGTAGGATCCAAAACCGGGCGTGATGGTATCCATGGTGCGACTATGGCGAGTGCAGAGTTTGATGATACTTCTGATGAAAAACGTCCTACTGTGCAAGTGGGAGATCCGTTTACGGAGAAGCTTCTTCTTGAGGCCTGTTTGGAACTGATGGCATCTGATGCAATAATTGCAATTCAGGATATGGGAGCAGCAGGTTTGACATCATCTTCTGTGGAGATGGCTGCAAAGGGTACTGCTGGAGGGGGTGGTGGGTTTGACTTGAACCTGGACCATGTCCCCCAGCGTGAAGACACTATGACTGCTTATGAAATGTTGCTGTCAGAATCTCAGGAACGCATGTTGATGGTATTAAAGCCGGGGCGCGAAGAAGCCGCAAAGGCAATTTTTGATAAATGGGGCGTGGATTTTGCTGTTATTGGTGAAACCACATCCAGTGGTCGGTTGAGAATTTCTCACCTCAATGAGATTGTTGCAGACCTGCCCGTTGGGCCACTTGCTGATGATGCTCCTAATTATGATCGCCCTTATCAAGTATCGGAGCGCCCGGAGGTACTTGATGATCCGCAAGTAACTATTGAGGAGTTACTTGTTTCACTCGATGTGACGGGTAAGGGTATTAAAGAAACGCAAACATTGGTGAATGCTTTTATTGGTGAACATTTTGTTGATGCCGAAGCTGTTGGTTGGTCAAATGTCTCCCAAGGCATTGAAATTTATGCTCGTTATTCTCCGAGTTCTGATCAGAATAATAAATGCGCCCAGAAAATAGAACCAATACAGACAGCAATAGATAATTTGCAAAGCTCTTGTGTTATTGGTGGGGGGCGGATTGAGAATAACAGTGAAATCGTAAGCCTTGCTGATCAACCGGGATCGAAAGGATTGTTGACAGCACTTGGAGAATTACTGGCAACACCAGACCTTTGCTCGCGCCAATGGATTTGGCAGCAATATGATCATACGGTGATGGGAGATAGTGTAGTGTTGCCGGGCGGCGATGCGGCGATTGTTCGGGTGCACGGATCAAAACGTGGACTTGCTGTTACAACAGATGTAACGCCACGCTATGTCAATGCTGATCCACGTGAAGGTGGTAAGCAGGCTGTGGTGGAGACATGGCGCAATATTTGCGCGACTGGTGCTACACCTCTGGCGATCACAAATTGTCTAAATTTCGGTAATCCTGAACGCCCTGAGACAATGGGCCAATTTGTTGGCGCTATTGAAGGTATGGCGGAAGCTTGTGAGGGGCTGAGCTATCCTGTCGTTTCTGGCAATGTGTCGCTTTACAATGAAACCAATGGCTCTGCTATTCCACCAACCCCGGCTATTGGCGGTGTTGGCGTCATTGAAGATGTTGCAAAATGTGTCCGTGTGGGCGGTGCCATAGCTGGTGACGAATTGATTGTTCTTGGTGTTACACGTGGGTTTCTTGGGCAATCAATTTATTTACGAGATCTCTATGGCATGGAGGCAGGTGCACCACCACCAGTGGATGTTTCTGTTGAACGTCTGGTTGGCGAACTTGTTCGCAAACTGATTTCTGAAGGACTGGTAACAGCTTGTCATGATGTGTCTGATGGCGGAATAATGGTGGCTGCCGCAGAAATGGCGATGGCATGTGGTGAGGGTCTTGAGTTAAACACACCCATTAAAGAGCGCCGCGCAGCGTATTGGTTTGGTGAAGATCAAGGACGTTATCTTATTGCAGCGGCCCCGGCGGGTGCTGATACACTTCTCTTGAAGGCTGCTATGGCTGGTGTTCAGGCAAGCCGTATTGGCCGTTTTGGTGGACGCGATATTCGTTTAGATCCAAAGAAAGATGGTGCAATTGCATCATGGAGTGAGGTTTTGTCCTTACAAGCCCTAACTGATCTCTGGCAATCAACATTGCCTGATCTTATGTCTATGAATGAAAATAATACTAAGGAGACTTCATCCATGCCTATGGCCGCTGATGATATTAGGAAGATGATTTTAGACGTTTTACCGGATGCTGAGATCGAGATTGAAGATTTGGCTGGCGATGGCGATCATTATCGCGCGCGTATTATATCCGCAGCGTTTGCAGGCAAATCCCGTGTCGCTCAACACCAGTTGGTATATGGGGCGTTGAAAGGCAAGATGGGCGGTGAATTGCATGCCCTGGCGTTGGAGACAAGTGCACCTCCATCAGAATGAATGGCTAGCTATGGCCGTGAATTTCGTGCTTTCCAAACTCAATAGGCTGATGCAGCCTTTCGAAACTGAGATACACCAGTGGATAATCACTATTGACTTATTCCTTGTTTGATTTTAGTGATTATTGCCAATGGTTATAATTAATTCGACATATTCTATCCTAATGGTGCGATGCGCCGGTGATGGGCTGTCTTAGGGAGGCAGAACTCAATATCGGCGATTTCAGGGTCTCAAATGGGACCCTTTTTTTATGGCCTTGTTGGATAGAAGAGCGGAAAATTAACGGATTTTAACCATAATAGAGCGATGGATTACAAAGAGCAGCGTAAGGCTGCAAGTGGCAGGAGAAGAGCAATGGCGAATGCCAGCGCAATGACGAGAAATACGAATCCAGAAACAGCAGAAGAGGTCACAATGACTGGCGCAGAGATTGTTCTGCGTGCTCTACACGACAATGGGGTGGATACGATTTTTGGTTACCCCGGTGGTGCGGTTTTACCAATCTATGATGCTTTGCACCAGCAAACTGATATTCAGCATATTTTGATGCGCCATGAACAAGGGGCTGTACATGCTGCTGAAGGATATGCTCGCTCTACCGGTAAGCCAGGGGTGGTGTTGGTGACTTCCGGTCCGGGAGCAACCAATGCAGTAACAGGTATTGCTGATGCCATGCTTGATTCTATCCCAATCGTTGTGATCACAGGTCAGGTGCCGCGCGCGCTGATTGGTACAGATGCGTTTCAAGAATGCGATACAGTTGGGATTACACGGGCGTGCACAAAGCATAACTATCTGGTGGATGATCCAGAGAATCTTGCTCATATCATGCATGAGGCTTTTTATGTAGCAACCCATGGTCGTCCGGGACCTGTAGTTATTGATATTCCAAAAGATGTTCAGTTTGAAACTTGCCCTTACGAAGAATATGGTCCTCAGGCAGAGCATCGAACATATCATCCCAAAGTAGATGCCAAACCGGAAAATGTTCAGTGTGCTGTTGAGATGATGGCGAAGGCGAGGCGGCCGATTTTCTATACTGGTGGTGGTATTATTAATTCTGGCCCAGAAGCCTCGGCTATTTTACGCACATTAGTTCGTGAGACCGGGTTTCCAATAACATCTACACTGATGGGGCTTGGTGCTTTTCCTGCACCAGATCCCCAATGGTTGGGAATGCTCGGGATGCATGGATCATATGAAGCAAATCACGCTATGCATGGATGCGATCTAATGATCTGCGTTGGTGCGCGATTTGATGACCGTATTACCGGGCGGCTCGATGGTTTTTCACCTGATAGCCGGAAAATTCATATCGATATTGATCCCTCATCGATTAATAAAAATATTCGTGTTGATCTGGGGTTGGTTGGTGATTGCGCGCATGTGCTGGAGGATATCTTAACGGCTTGGCGCGCTCTTGAGGTATCTCAGGATCTTTCTGGTTGGAAAGCAGATATTGAAAAATGGCGGGCGGTGGATTGTTTTGCCTATCAGCCATCTGAAGATTTGATTAAGCCACAATATGCCATTCAACGCTTGTATGAACTGACAAAAGATCAAGAGACTTATATTACCACAGAAGTAGGCCAACATCAGATGTGGGCGGCTCAGTTTTACCATTTTGATAAGCCGAACCGCTGGATGACATCGGGGGGGCTTGGTACAATGGGATATGGTTTGCCAGCAGCACTTGGTGTTCAAGCTGCACACCGCGATGCGCTCGTTATTGATATTGCAGGTGAAGCATCAGTTCAAATGACGATGCAAGAAATGTCGGCAGCAGTGCAGCACCGCTTACCGATTAAGATATTTATTTTGAATAATGAATATATGGGAATGGTTCGTCAATGGCAGGAGTTGTTACATGGGGGTCGTTACTCACATTCATATTCTGAGGCGCTGCCTGATTTTGTGAAAATGGCAGAAGCTTTTGGATGCCTTGGATTGCGAGCTGAAATACCGGCAGAGTTGGATATGAAAATACAGGAAATGATTGCCCATGAGGGCCCTGTTTTATTTGATTGTAGGGTGACAAAAGAGGAAAATTGTTTTCCCATGATTCCATCTGGCAAGGCCCATAATGAGATGATCCTGGGGGATACTAAAGTTACAGGCGATGAGATCGATGTAGCGGGAAGGAAGCTGGTTTAATGTCAAATACATCTGTATACGCAACACCTGTAAAAGATGAAAATATTGAAAGTCGAACAATTGCCTGCATTGTTGATAATGAGCCGGGGGTACTTGCCCGTGTGGTCGGTCTTTTTTCAGCACGTGGTTATAATATTGAAAGTCTCACTGTGGCTGAGACTGATGTTGCGCGGCATCGTTCTCGAATCACGATCGTGACTTCCGGTACGTCTTCAATTCTTGAACAAATTGAGCTTCAGCTAAATCGTCTGGTGCCAGTGCGCCGGGTGGGCAATGTGACCGGGAATCCTGATGCTATTGAGCGGGAAATGGGACTGTTCAAGGTTGTCAGCGAAGGGGAAAAACGGGTTGAGGCTATGCGCCTTGCTGATATTTTCCGCGCAAAAACCATTGATGTCTCTACTGGATCACTGATTTTCGAATTGACGGGTACCAAAGACAAGATTGATGCATTTCGTGAGTTGATGAAACCATTAGGGCTCAAAGAGACTTCACGAACTGGCTCTCTCGCGATCCGGCGCGGCCCCACTGAGGGTATAGGTGATATCCGTAGAACCGGAGATTAATTTTAGGCCGTGTGTGTGATGAGTAATGAGCAGAAAACACACTTTATGTTTGAACTCTGTGCCTGATTTGATTGTGAAAACCTGTTCTGATTACAAATTTGTAAGGAAAAATTTTCCCAAAAAAAGTTGGCCACTGCAGATCAGGGGGGGCGTTCTGCAGTGGCCTTTTAAAACGAACCAAGTGCCATAGGGGGGAGGGATAGGGACACCGAGGAACGTCTATTCTTTTGTAAACTCTACTGTTTTCGTAAACTTAACGAAATATCTTCAGGGGGAATCTTTTAGATATTTCGCTTAACTCATGATGAACAGATACGGGTTGGTTCGATCACATGCAAAACACGAAATTGCGAGGATGGTAACCGATCCGTGAGGTTCGCATTGATGAGCGTTAGTTACCACTAGCGGCAAAATTGATCATCCAGCGGGTGCCAAAGCGATCCGTGCAAGTGCCGAAATAAGAGCCCCAGAAAGTATCCTGCATGGGCATGGTGGCCTCACCACCATTATCAGAAAGTAAGGTGAAAACCCTGTCTGCCTCGTCTCTGGATTTTGGTGCATAAGAAAGAGCAACTGCGCCGTTAGGAGTTGGAGCAGGCCCAAAATCACCAGCCATGTCAGCTCCGTGAAGTATGTGGTCACCCAGCTTCAGGGTGATATGCATAATCTTGCCAGCATCTTCTGGTTTTCCACCATATTCAGCAGGCAAATTACTATAAGGTTCACGTGCAGTGAACTCACCACCGAATACACGATGGTAAAAATCAAATGCATCTGCGCAGTTACCGTTGAAATATAAATAGGGACTGATTGTGATACGGGACTCTCCATAGTGTTTGAGTGGTTAGTTCTGGAATTTTAATAAACATAAGCATAAAAAGAACTATACGGAAAGTTGTAAGTTGGAATTTTGTAATTAGCTGAAAATCAGAACGATTGCGACGATTATTAATGATATACCTGCCAGTATATTAATTCGTTCTTCGTTAGTGCTATCAAGCCGTTTTGACAAACCAGATGCCATTAACCCGTAGACAGATAAAAATGCCCCATCAATGACTATATATGTAGTGGCCAAAATGAACCATTGTCTCCCTTGGGGGCTGTCAATGGAAATGAATTGTGGAAATAACGCCGCAAAGAAAATAATTGCTTTTGGGTTAGACATAGATGTCATAAATCCTTGACGCCATAGTACATTAATAGTGTCGAGTGATGCGCTCTCACTGAGAGATTTATGTGTACTTGCGGTGCGAATTTTCTGAATTCCTAGCCAAACAATATAAGCAACGCCTAGCCATTTGATGATATCGACCAATGACGGGTAACGCGTAACAAGGGCGCCGATGCCAAATGCAGCCGCTAGCATTTGCATGGCATTTGCTGTCAGGTCGCCGATGGCAGTGGCAAAGCTTTTTGGCAATCCAACCCTTAGAGAATTAGCTGCCATCAAAATATGACTTGGTCCAGGAGTAATCATAAACAGGACCAATGTAATCACGAAGCCAGTCCAAACGGTGAGGGTCATATAAAATTCTTTTCGCTTGTGTCTTGACGAGAGGTGATGAATTTTACGGTTTACTTTTTTAGAATTCCCCAATACCCCCAATACCCCCAATACCCTACCGTGTGAATTTTTCCACGTCGAGTGTTTTTCGAAAGCATTTCTTCTAGCCAGTGGGTGTTTCCGTCAGCTTTGTGCGACTGAGCTATGTTCAGGATCTATTAATTTGAATTGATTTTCGGACAGAAATTCCTTTTTGCAACGAAGGTTTTGCTATGAGTGATATAATCTGATTTAGCGGCGAGTAAGTTGAACGTTATTTTAATATTAAGTCTCTAGCTTAAATATTTATCGCAATAATAAGTGAACTAGCGAGAAAGCTGTGAAAAAAATAATATTCTTATTTATTTGTACCTTGATTACTGGTTGTGGAAGTGAGATCGCTGAAGCTCCAATGCCATCAGGAGACCCATCTGCCCCTAAAAATAAAGATTTACGAGGGTATGAATATCATCCGTATACAATGAAACGTGGTGATGGTGATTTTTTTTGGGCGCAGCAAGCATTATCTGGATACCGTGGTGCAAATGAAAAGGATAAGCCTTCACAAATTGTTACCCTTGAAGAATCTTGCTCTTTCCCTGAGCCGAAGGAGGGAGATGAGTTTTATCACATTTATATAGCAGATAGTATGCAAGATGTTCCTGTCTTTACAATGAGTGTTGGAGATATCAGCGAACGTGCAGAACATTTTGTTAATGCATATGCAGTGAATGAAGGAAAAGTAAGAGGTTTTTTTACAGGGGATGATGAAATGGGAATTGCCAATGTGGTTATTACTAAAACAGATCAACCTATTTATCTCGTCCTAACCAGCCAAACGAAAGTTATTTGGAATATTCATAGTGGGGCCGACGTAAAAATTGCACATATTGCTCTAATTGGTCGCGATAGTGTTGGTATCGCGAATCAGCCGGCAGGCACAACGATTACAGCTGCAGGTATTTATAAACGAGATCAATGTGGTGCTGCACCAGCACGAAAACCCAGAGATCATTGGCGATTTGTGCAAAATGTTAAAAACCATGGCACTGGAAGAGATCTACTATTAAAAAACAAAAAAGCAGCAAGTGCATACCGATCCTGGTTTAAAAAAACCTTTGGTAGATCTAGTGCAGAAAATTACACGCAAGCTTATGGCTTGAGTAATATTTTAATCGGTGATCTCCCACAAGAGGAAACAGATCGGATTGCGTATTCATCAATCAAAGACTCTACTATTTTCGTAACTCAAGATGATTATCAATTTACTGCATCGCGGCGAGATTACAAAGCACGGAACCTTGCATTAGTCCGCGCAACAGCAGAACAAGCTGCGGGTGGTGATCTTAGTTCATTACTTCAAGGGGTTCAATAATGAACAATCTCTTCAAAATGCTTGGCGTGCTTTCAGCTATTTTTTTTTCTGGCGTTGGGTTTATTTTCCTGGCGAGCAATGTTTTTGTTGCTGGAAGCAGTTACAAAATCATGAGTACAATGAATGAGTTCGAAAATCCAAAAGACCCATTTAAAGGTAAGAATATAAAAATTGTTAATCATCGTGTTAGCGGCACTAAACGATTTAAGCCTGGCTATAAAGAGTTAGCTCAATTCCAAAACATTAATGCGGATCGCTTTGTTCGCTTTACTGCAACCGTCCCAATTCGCAGCCTATTAAAGCCTGGTGAGAGCTTACCAGCGGAAGAAACACTCAACGTATACGCAAAAACAAGGGCCATATATTATGCTCGCGAAGAATGTAAACGCGTTTTGGAAATATTGGCATCGGCTTGTGAAGTCGAGCATGTGCAAGGCCGTATCAGAGATCGAATGATAACCATTGCTGGTGCATTGCGATTTGTTCAAAAAGAATCACTTGGAGAATTTGATAGTTCTGCAACATTGTCATTTGAAAACTTTAATGCACGACTTGTAAAATCACCAATAAAAACAAGTTTGACAGGCGCAACCAGACAAAGACAAAAAATTTACAGCAAAGCCGTCAAAGAATGTAACGCAATAAAAGTTCGCGAAGGTAACTGTGCAATTACACGCATCAATGTGTATGACTCTTTTAATTCTAGGTCGAAAGAAATCAGGCTTACAGGTGAAGCTAATTATGCATTTTTATCATCCCTTGATACATGATTTGAAAAATCAAAATTTTAACCGGTGATAAAGGTTATGATAGAGATGAATTACGTTAATTTTTCGAAGTAAAAACAATTACCCTGAATCAATCAATGAATTCTGAGTTTAGCTGAATATTAACTCAAACTTTTGGTAATGATATCTGCAGCATGAGTAGCCCCTGTTTCTGTGCGTACTATATCGCCAATCGAACTGGCTTTGTCTCGCAATGTGTCATTATTTAACAGGGCAGAAATTTTTCGAGCAGCTGATTTTACATTGTAACTCTTGATTTGAAGCGTATCGCCGACGCCAAGTTTTTTTATTCTTGCGCCATTGTCCCATTGGTCGCCAAGGTGAGGAACCACGAGTTGTGGTTTGCCTGCCATTAGTGCCTGGCCAATTGTCCCTACACCACCGTGGTGGATAATTGCACTACATTTTGGGAAAACTAATGAATGGGGAGCATATTCGCGTATGATCAGATCGTCAGTGGTTTTGTGATCTCCTGGTTTGCCGGTTAGCAATATGGCACGTTGATTTAGTGATTGCGCAACTTCCAGGCTGTTTTGATAAAATTGCGTGTCGGCATAAACCGCAAGACTGCCTAACGTGAATACCAGTGGTGAGTTACCAGTATTGAGAAAACTTTCAAACTCGTCATCAAGCTCATCTGTTGTTCCTGTTTGGCTATCAAAAACGGGAAATCCAGTAATGTGCGTCTGGGCTGGGTAATCTTTTTGAGCTGGTCCAAAAACAGGAGAATACATTCCAAGGGCGAGATGGAGTTTTTCTTGATCCAGAAATGGCGCTGTAATTGACGGGGAGAGGTTATGGATACGCCGGACTCGATTGATTTCGCGGCCATATCGTGTACGTGCAGCGACATTGATGGCTTTTATCAAGGATTTATTCCAGCCAATAGAGATGTTTTTATCAGGATTGTGCACAAACAAAAAAGATTGAGGGCTAACAATAGGGTCGTATGCGGACGTAAAAAGGCTTGGCTGTAAAATGCCAGCAATGAGAGGAATATTATACTTCTCGGCAGAGATACTGGCCGCAAAGCTTAGAGGACTTGCGAGAACTGCATCTGCACCTTTGATGATGGTATTTAACTTATGAACACTGTCTTCTAAAGTTGGGAGCAGAATTTTACTGAAGATAAAATCAACGTTGCCCATGATCCGTTGTACAATTTCAGCCTCTGAAAGGCCCATTTTCTCCATGATTTCTATATAGTCGCCAGCGACATCATGGGCTTCGAAGCCTGCAGCATGAACTTTGTCTAGATGCATGGCTGAAACACCAAAGACTGGTGAAAATCCAAATTTTCTAAGTGCGTGAGCAATGGCGATGAAAGGGTGTAGATCACCAAGAGAACCAACAGTCGCTATGATTATTCTTCGAGGCATCGCCAAATTCTTTTCGTCCGTTATTCCATACGGTTACGATCACGGAAGGTGACTATCTGCACCTTATCTTCGCCTACATGGTCTTGGATGGTTTTGGGAAGGTTGAGAAGATGAAATCTGCTCCATTCATTGGCCCCCAGCACATCGCTGAGGATACGCGTCGTTCTTTGAAGTCCTGCGTATGTCAGGGTGAGATAAATTATGCCACCAGTAAATGGTCCCCAAAGATTGATGCCCAGTTTTGATAACGCGGTTTGTGTGAGAGCCAAAGCAAGCCCTATGAGAACAAAATTTACAAGGAGACCACCAAGCCAGTATAGTATGGTATTGCGACGAACCTGATAGAGTTTGTTCCTGATCATCAATTCGCATAGCAATAACCTCACTCCGAACCATTGATAAGAAAGCGTCCAAACCCCTGCCTCATCTTTTAATTCGTCTTGCTGGTTCATCCGTTTGTCGCGCTCGACATTAAGGGCACGTCTTTTGGCGACCTGGAAATTATTATTAATACGGCCGAATTTTGACGTGAGATAATTGTCGAGATTTAGCAAGTTGCGTTGCTGAACAACCTTAAAGGGCCAACTGAATATAAATTGTATAAGCAAAACTCCAATTAGTGAGCTTAATGAAAAACTGAGTATGCTTGTGAAGGTTTGAGTTGGTAACGGGATCATCGTTAAAACAGTAGGATTATCAACGACGATGGAATTTGCTAATGGCATCAGCATCACCCCGAGTGCTAATGATAATATCAAAATGATAGGCGCCAAAGTCATCATCAAATGGCGTGTGTTTTTATTCAGTGTTTTACGAAACAGATCCATGATCTGTAAAAACCGAGTATCAATACTATTGGCTTTCAGACCGAGGGAAGTGCTCAGATATTCTTCTTCTACTTGTTCATAAAAGAAATCGCTTCGGGCAAATAAGGGGAAGGGAAATCTATAAAAGATATCTGCTTGTTTGAGGTGAAGGCGTGCTTCTTCCAGGGATAATTCGGCCGCGTTGCGTTCGCTAAGGCGAGGGCGTGCACGTTGTTCAAAAAAGAATGTTTCAAATCCAACATGCTCACGCGGCGGAAATTCGTTATCCGCTGGCGGATTTTGTTGTTCTTGCGCAGTTTGATCTCTTGGCGCAATTTTTCTCGCTGCCGCCCCTGTGCCTGCTTTGCCACCTGTGCGTGAAAAATGCCTGCTTCTTGTAAATAAACGTGAAAAAAATCTGCCGATTATTCGGAAAAAAGTCAGAACTATATTGGCAATCATTAGCGCACCCCTGCCTTGATGATCGTCAGTCTTGGAGATTGGTAAGTCTTAATAATGTATAGCTTCCATATAGGGATGGTTAATTTTTATTCAAGATCGCGTGAACGTTTAGCATGTGCTTTTTGTTTTTATCACTTTTGCGCGTGCTCACGAGTTTGCGAATATCAATTTATTGATTGTCGGCTAAAAGAACTAAAAAGATGGTGCAGGTTATGCGTTGTAACAATATAAAAATGCTCATTCTGTCGGGGATGATAAGCTTGGGTGCCGCAGTCAATGTAGCGACAACCGCATTAGCTTCGGACATAGATGATGCCAATAATCGTGCTCAAGCTGATGTTTATGGTGATTGGGTGCCGCCTGATATGGATGCCGTGATTAGGGTAGGGCCATGTGCTTTTGAGGTTACATATTTATGCGCTCATCTTGTGAAGCATGCATATGAAAGCCTGTCTGATACAGATGTGTTAAACCCTGATCCTGAATTGAAAAGCCGCGAATTGATCGGTGTCAATATTCTAACGAGTGTACGGCCAACTAGTGATACACGTTGGAAAGATGGTGATCTTTATGATCCGCGTACGGGTAAATCTTATTACGCAAAAGTGAAATTGTTAGGAAAAGATTCGCTGAAGATCACGGGGTGTCTCGGGCCAGGCCTATGCAAAGGTTATGTTTGGCATCGTTTTGCACCAGGGCAATCTTTGGTAAAGGGAGGGACCGTTCCAAAATCTCCAGCCAATCATACGCGTACAGCTACAAGATCTTCTGTAGCGCGAGTGGTTAAGGAAGTAATGTAATGTTGGCGCAGCTTTAAAAAAGGCGCAGCGTATTTTGGTATTAACGGCAGGCAGTCTTCACCCGATCGAGCGCGGCAGAGATGCCACGCAAAGAAATAGTGTAGCTTGTTGCAGTGCCGCGTGTGGAAACAGCCGAAACTCGCATATCAGCACCCCGACGCATAGCAGAGACAAGACGGCGTTCATCGGAATCACTTTCAATAAACGCTTCATTTTCTGAAGTATACATCTCCCAGCGATCTGCCCCGATGCGTAAACTTGGTTCTGGTGATTCTTTCAAGTTATAGCCAGTCATCAAACTTGGTTGATTAGTGGCTGCGCCAGATTTCCAGCTTGCTACTAAAAAGAATACATCCCCATGGCTCACATTGGTGGGCTGCTTGTTTTTTGCTTCGGTTGCAGCAAAGCAGATTTTATCGCCGGCAATATCTTTTACAAAAACACTCCAATCGCGATAGGTTGCGATGGCTTCGGGGGTTTGGGCATTGGATGTAGTAAT
>CAZGVP010000043.1:0-13506 GCA_964529135.1 uncultured Caulobacterales bacterium
CTGTGGTCATAACATCATCTACAAGAACGATATGGGCGCCTTTTATTCTTGATCTGTATTGTGAGGCGACCCGGAACGCTCCTGAAACATTGCGCTGGCGTCCAGCTGTAGAGAGATCTTTTTGAGGTAAGGTAGGGCGATGTCGTTCAACAGCTTCCAGTAAAACCTTGGTTTTTGTCAGTTTTCCAGCAGCTGAGGCGAGTAGGGCTGCTTGATTGAAGCGCCGGGCAATGAGGCGCTGACGATGAAGAGGGACAGGAATCAGAATGCTTTTGGATGCTATTACATCGCTGGCAACACGTGCCAGCCAACCTGAGAGTAAAGGGACAAGCTCGGTACGATCACCATGTTTAAAAGAGACAATTAATGGCCGGGAGACATCATCATAAACCACAGCACATCGTGCGGTCCCAAAATTGTGATAATCTGTCAGGCAGAATCCGCAGCGAATTTCTTCTCCATGATCCACTGTAAAGGGAAGTGAGCAGACGGTACAGTATGGTGCTTCTATAAATTGGATACTTGCCCAGCCCCTGGCGCTTAATTGTCCGGGAGCAGAAACGACATCACCGCTAATCGGGCAATAAGGCGGTATCAAACGATCGAGAATCATTTTGGTCTGATTGCGACTTATGGCACCGAGCGCGCTGGCTAATTTTTTAATTTTTATGTTTGCATTCAATCTGGGGGCACTCAATCCGTGCGTAAGCCCTCGTAGCGCAATATGCCTATGATAGAGTGGTTTATCTGTGCTCTCACTGTTTTTTGTATGGGATGAGCGAGTATTATCCGATTGTGACATAAATCGAGTATAGGTTATGGTCTTCATTCCACAAGCTGGCCGCGCGAAAATCGAGGCGTTTTATTCTTGTCGGCTGGCTTTGGAATTTATCTGTGCTTAAGAGATAAACCATGAATAATGAGAATCCCATACCGCAGATATTTAATCGCAAGCTGGCGCGGTTACGAAGAGGGCGTCAAGTTAGTCACTTCAAGCATAGCGATTTTTTACATCACCGCGCCATGCTTGATATTATTGACCGTCTTGAAACGGTTAAACGAAGTTTTTCAGATGTTCTCTTTCATGGTGTTGGGGATCTTGCATCGCAGTTAACTCCGGCTTGCGGTGTTGGTGCCTTAGTGCAAACTGATAGCGTTAAAGAGCGGATAGGGGAGTCGTTTGGCGTGCCCCCGCGAAATTCGCACAAAGTTGTTTATGATGAAGAACAAAATCCTTTTGCTGAAGAAAGGTTTGATGCAGTAATCAGTTTACTGACATTGCAGGGTGTGAATGATTTAGTAGGGGCTCTTGTGCAATACCGCCGGGCGTTGAAACCGGATGGATTGTTCGTTGCCGCTATGTTTAGTGGATCAACACTAGATAAATTACGAAAGGTTTTGTTGCGAGCCGAAATAGAGATCAGTGGTGGCGCTGCTAACCGGGTTCATCCATTTGCTGATATCAAAGATCTTGGACAGGCATTGTCACGTGCTGGTTTTGCCTTACCGGTAACAGATACGGACAGTGTGCTGGTTAATTATAAAAACCCAATGACAATGTTTGCTGATTTGCGCGCAATGGGAGAAACATGCGCTCTTGTTGATCAACCGCCGGTATTACGGCGAGAGGTTTTGCGTCGCGCCCTTGAAATATTTCATGATGAGATGTGTGAAGAAGATCAGACATTGGCAGTAGTGTTTGAAATTTCCTTTTTGACTGGCTGGGCACCACATCCCGACCAGCAACAACCCTTGCAACCAGGGAGTGCAAAGTATTCCTTTGAAGAGAGTGTGAGAAAAATTAAGCGCCTTAAGGGCTGAGTGCTCCACTAACTGCGTTGTTGATTTTTTGATACTGTAATTGTTGTCCAGCTGTCATCGCCTGGATGCTGCCAATAACCACCAGAAAAATAAGGCTCGCAATCAAGCCGTACTCAATTGCAGTTGCACCAGTTTCATCATTTGAAAATCTGCGGAGTAATTTTTTTGATCCTGTTGCCATATTCAGTCTTTTACCTAAATTGCCTGCTCATCGCCTAATGTGGAGAAGTTATGGACTAACCGCCTCATCAACGGCCATTTCAATCTTTGCATATTGCACGCTTTGGCCTCCCATCATTGCTTTAACGCTCATAACAATTACCAGAAAAATCAAACTTGCAATCAGACCATATTCAATAGCTGTTGCTCCAGATTCATTCTGGTAAAATTCCCTGACCTGTTTTTTCATAACGTCGTACATAATAAATCCCTTACTTGTGCAGCCAAAGGTCTGTCCGGGGGTGGCATTTTGTAGTTTAGTATTTCTAACGGTCTGACCCAGCTTATTTCCTGTCCTTCGAGCCCAAGCGGTAATCCTCCCCACTTTCGGCATGCAAAAAGTAGTATCAAAAGGTGAAATTCTTCTAAATTATTAGCTTTATCAGTTGCTTTCTTTGTGTTTTCTGTCGAAAAACCCACAGGGGCTAGACAGGATATTTCTGTTTCAATTCCAAGTTCTTCGCGCAATTCTCTAATCAGGGCTGTCTCTGGTGTTTCTCCATCTTCAATTTTGCCCCCTGGAAACTCCCATAGGCCTGCCAGAGGTTTGTTTTTGGGGCGTTTTGTTAAAAGAACGCGTCCATCTCGATCAATCAAAGCCGCTGCTACAACTGGTAGTAGTGTTGCCATGTTCCCGCCTTTTTATGCCATTCCAATGAAAGCGCCATTAAGAAAGCTGGTTAAAATTTAAATATTTATTGAAAAAACTATCTGGTTTTGTCCATCCTGATTATGGGTTAACCATCTTCACTCTTGTTTTTTGTTGAAGTCTCAGCATGCGTACCATGATCAAATATCACAACATCGAAATCCTGTTTCAACGTTGTTAGTATTTGGTCGATGGCGCGCAAGGTCAAAAACCTTCGCAGATTGTCTTCCACAGCAGCAAAGGCAATGCCCTCGCTTTCACGCTTTTCCAACACGTTAATCACATTCCAGCCATCTACGGTTCGAAAGGGCGGTGAAATTTTTCCTTCATCGATGGCGAATGCAATACGCCCAAATTCATTGGAGACCATATCACGGGTAATGTAACCTGTGTCTCCTCCGTGAGGGGCGGTTCCACGGTCAAGGGATCGACCACGAGCAATAGTGCTGAAATCGGCACCGTTTTCAATGGAATTAATAATATTGACTGCTTCCGCACGACTCTGCACCAAAATATGACGGATACGGATTTCTTCCCCTAGACTCGTTAGATCTGATTGAGCTTCATAAAGGGCACGTACACGCTCATCTGTTACTTCTTCTGCGAGGATATGATCTATCTGTGTGGCTGCCAAAATGCGATCACGGGCTGCTCGCAGTCGCGCTCGGAGCATTGTTGCGTTATCAAGACCATTTTTTTCTGCGGCTTCCGCCAAGAGCCGTTGATCGACAAAAGTTGCCACTAATTCGCGAGTGAACGCGGTATTAACCGCAAGTCGTTCGCCTTGTTGCAAGTTACCTGCACTACGCGCTGCAGCTTCTACTTCTGACAAATGAACATACACACCGCCTATGCGCGCCATGACCGGATCGTCAGCATCAAGTGGTGTGTTGATGCCCGGCCCTGCCTGAGCTGCTTTGAGCGTTAATGATGCATCGCGTAATTCATCCGTGATCCATAAACCGGTGACGAGCGATATTACTCCGAAGAATGCGCAATATCCCTGTCCAGACCGGGTGGGCAGCCATTTGATAAACAGAATTAATGCGTCGAAAATCCAGTCTGTAATGATGGTAGACCACCTGGCCACCATTCTGACAGGGCGCATTATGTGGTGCCAAATTAGTGCGTCTATCTTTTCTGCAAATGCCCAGATAGTGGTGCAGGATAAAATAATGGCTCGCCAAGTGCTTAAAAAGGGCCCAGAAACGGTGAAGGCTATTGTCCTCGTGTTGGGGTTACTTGCTGATTTTTTTATGGGATTTGGGGGCGTATTCTCTGGTGATTTGCGTGATGTTGCCCGTTTATTTGACCTGCTATCGATAGAGTGATCAGTTTTGGGGTTTTCGCGTCCATGTGGAGCAGGGGCTTCAATCTCTGGACGTGGGAGAGTTTGAGGATCGCCCTGGAAAGGCCGTTTGGCTCCAGTTCTGTCAGGTTTTGCGGTTTTTCCCACAGTGGGAGGTGTCTTTTTATCTGTCGCCATAGATGGGTGCAGAGCTCCTGATCAACTCAAAACCTTGTCTTTTGCCAAATTCTGGCGGTAAGGATTCTTACCATAAACCAATATGGTCGATAAATCGCTACTGGCGTGAAGTAATGCGATTATGGCCAGCTATTTTCCATAACCTTGAATTTTAACCAAATAGGCATTTGAACCCTGGCTTTTGGCCATCTTTACCAGACGTTTGCGGCCCGCTTCGTTGACACACCATAGCGGCAGTCTTATCTCTCCCATCAACATGATTATAAGGCGCGAGAAACCGGGCATTTGCACAGGTGATGCGTCAATTTCATTAATTTGTCCGACTCGGCAACGAGCTCGATCGGAAGCAAGGATATAAGCCATGGCGTTAGGCGGGTTCGCAAAAAAAATCTTCGGTTCGGTTAATGATCGCCGGTTAAAGCCGATGTGGCGCCGTGTGGCGGCGATTAATGCTTTAGAAGATGAGATTGCGGCTCTGAGTGACGAAGAACTCGCGGGACAGACGCAAAAATTCAGGGATCGCCTATCCGCAGGCGAGACGCTTGATGATATTCTGGAAGAAGCGTTTGCCACGGTGCGTGAAGGCGCAAAACGGGCACTTGGCCAACGCCATTATGACGTGCAACTTGTGGGCGGCATGGTGCTTCATGAGGGTGACATTGCCGAAATGAAAACCGGCGAGGGGAAAACACTTGTAGCAACCTTGCCGGTTTATCTAAATGCGATCAGTGGCGATGGTGTTCATGTGATCACTGTAAATGATTACCTGGCGAGCCGAGATGCAGAATGGATGGGCCGCGTTTACGAGCAGCTAGGCATGAAGACCGGATGTATTGTGCATGGTCTTGACGACATGCAACGACGCGAAAATTATGCTGCTGATATTACTTACGGCACCAATAATGAACTTGGGTTTGATTACCTTCGCGATAATATGAAGTCATCGCTAGACCAGATGGTGCAGCGAGGCCATAAATTCGCAATCGTCGATGAGGTGGATTCTATTCTGATCGATGAGGCTCGTACGCCGCTGATTATCTCTGGCCCCACAGATGATAAGTCAGAGCTATATATGACTATTGACGGTTTTATGCCGTCGCTTGAAGAAGCCGATTATGAGGTGGATGAAAAAACACGTGCTGTCTCACTGACGGAAGAGGGCCATGAACGCATGGAAGAGCTCTTGTCAAAGGCAGGCCTTCTGCAAGGTGATAGCCTTTATGACGCAGCCAATGTTTCGGTTGTGCATCATGTTAATCAGGCATTGAAGGCTCATAAAATTTTCCAAAAAGACAAGGATTACATTGTCCGTAATGACAAGGTGATGATTATTGATGAATTCACCGGGCGGATGATGGAGGGGCGTCGTTGGTCTGATGGGTTGCACCAGGCTGTCGAGGCTAAAGAGAAAGTTAGTATACAACCAGAAAACCAGACGCTGGCTTCAATTACTTTCCAAAATTATTTCCGACTTTACGAAAAGCTGGCCGGGATGACCGGCACAGCGCTGACGGAAGAAGGTGAATTTGCTGATATCTATACGTTGAACGTGATGGAAGTGCCGACGAATAAGGAAATCGCCCGTGATGATATGGACGATGAGTTATACATGACGGCAGACGAAAAATATAAAGCCATCGTGATGCAGATCGCTGATTGTGTTAAGCGTGGCCAGCCTGTTCTGGTTGGTACAGTTTCAATTGAAAATTCTGAACTGTTATCAGGCCTTCTTAGCGACAAAAAATTATTCAAGAAAATTGCGGCTGAACTGACTGAGCGGGCTGGCGAGCTAAAAGACAAAGAAGCTGAGTTGAAAGCTGAAATGTTACAGCACGCATCAGAGTTATCAAAAATGGCTGGACAAAAAATACCGGTCCCTCATAACGTTTTGAACGCTCGCTATCATGAACAAGAAGCAGAGATTATCGCACAAGCTGGTGTGCCTGGCTCCGTGACGATTGCGACCAATATGGCGGGACGTGGGACCGATATTCAGCTCGGCGGATCTGTTGATCTGGAATTGATGAAGTCGCTTGAAGAGGGGGATGATGAAGAGACCATTGTCCGCAAGCGCAAAGAAATTGAAAAAACAGTTACTGACTTGAAGCAAGATGCGCTTGATGCCGGTGGATTATTTGTTCTCGCGACGGAGCGCCATGAAAGTCGCCGGATAGATAATCAGCTGCGTGGCCGATCTGGTCGTCAGGGTGATCCGGGAACAACAAAATTCTTCCTGTCACTCGAAGATGATTTGATGCGGATTTTCGGTGCCGGGATGGAGAAAATGCTGAAACGGTTTGGGATTCAACCTGATGAATCTATAGAGCATCCCTGGTTCACGAAAGCGGTAGAAACTGCGCAAAAAAAAGTTGAACAACGCAATTTCGATATCCGCAAGAATGTTTTGAAGTATGATGATGTTAAGAATGATCAGCGCAAGGCAATATTTGATCAGCGTATTGAATTTATGTCAGCTGAAACTGTTGATGATATTATTGACGAAATGCGTGAAAACCTGATCGAGGATATGGTTGCTGTTCATATCCCCCCTAAATCTTATTCTGAACAATGGGATGTTGAGGGGCTTTCGACTGAACTTGATGAAGTTTTTGGCAAGCCGTTTCAGGTTAAGTCTTGGGCTGCTGAGGAAGGTGTTGCCGATACTGAAATCATTGAGCGCCTCCAAGATGAAGCTAAAAAGCTGGCAGCAGGCCGTGCTGTTGATGTTGGATCTGAGGCGATGCGTGGTGCTGAAAAAGCAATCTTGCTGCATGTTCTGGACACAAATTGGCGTGAACATTTGCAACAGCTTGATCAATTACAATCGGTTGTTGGTTTGCGGGGTTATGGTCAGCGTGATCCAGTCAATGAATTCAAAACAGAAGCTTTTGCTCTATTTGAAAGTTTACTGGATTCATTGAGGCGTGATGTGACAAAAACATTGATGCATATTGAGTTCCGCAAACCAGAAGATATGATTCCAGAGCGCCGTGAGATTCCGATGACGGAAACCCATGCCAATCCATTAACTGGTGAAAATGATATGGAACAACCCAGGCGGAAGCCTCCATCTCTTGGGTCTGCCGGGCATGGCACGTTAAAAGCGCGGCGTAGTTCTGAAGAGGTTGATCCGAATGATCCAACTAGCTGGGGGCGCGTGGCGCGAAACGCACCTTGCCCGTGTGGATCAGGTCAAAAATATAAACACTGTCATGGTTCTATCTAGATTTAAATCTGTTGTATGCGCAGATACTGTGTGTGATTTGACTTTGTGATTGCCTCGGCTGCACTCTTACACGATGTATTGCAATCGGAGGCGACACATGGGCAAAGATAATTCAATAACAAGACCTGTTTTTTATGGCGGTAAGTTATCTTATTTTTCTGGCAAAGGGCGGTCGTATTTACATTATAAGCAGATAGATTTCGATGAACGTGTATCTACATCTGATATCTATAAAGACCTCATTATACCACGTATCGGCTATCCCATGATTCCCGTTACGGTGATGCCCGATGATACGATTATACAAGATACCACCGAGCTCATGGATTATTTTGAAGAGCAAACTCCGCAACCAGGTGTGGTGCCGAGTGGTTCTCGTCAGAAATTTGTTTCAGCGTTGATGGAATTATATGGTGATGAGTGGTTAGTAATTCCGGCAATGCATTACCGGTGGGCCTATAACCGTGAGTTTGTACTTGGAGAATTCGGCGCACTTGCAGCCCCTGGCGCTTCCAAGGAAGATCAGTACAAGGCCGGAGAGATAACATCGCAAAAGTTTTCCGGTGCGGTCTCGATGTTAGGGGTTACGCCTGAAATGGTCACGGCGGTGGAAGCTTCTTATATCGGGCTTCTTCATGAATTGAATGCTCATTTTGAACAGTATGAGTTCTTGTTGGGAAATCGCCCGTGTAGCGGTGACTTTGGGTTGATTGGCCCGCTTTATGCGCATCTTTACCGTGACCCAGCTTCAGGTGATTTGATGAAAAAAGAAGGCCCGCAAGTCGCGCGTTGGGTGGAGCGTATGATTGCTGAACCTTTTGTTGTTAGCGGCGATTATCTAGATGGGGATGAAATACCCGAAACATTATTGCCAATTTTGAAGCGGCAGATGCGTGAACAGGGACCATGTTTGCTGGATCTTTTTGAAAAAGTTACCACTTTTAAAGATGAGAACCCTGAAGCAGAAATCCCTCGTGCTGTGGGGATGCATTCATTTACAATTGAAGGGCAAACTGGGAGTCGCGTTGTCCTGCCTTACACGCAATGGTTGGCCCAACGTGCATTTGAACAGATTGATAAATTAAATGTTCAGGATAGGGAAAGTATAAATTTTTTACTAAAAGAGATAGGCGGTGAAAAATTCATCAACCTATATTTTAGGTCACCAGTAACAAGAGAAAATCATAAACTGGTTTGGCGGTAAGTAGAATTTGCCCAATGCCAATATCGTTTTGATTCAGTCTCTGACTGTTGTTGAGGGTTGCATCTTGGCTATGCTTCCTTCTTCATGGGTGACATGATAATCCGGAAAATTGTGCAATGATCCTTCGGAGTTTTTTATGACTATTCTTAATGTTGCTACACCGCCCTGGAAGACTGATGATCTCGACTTGTTTGAGGGCGAGGTATTCAAATTCTTTAGTCGTGAATTGGCGCCCCATGTGGAGAAATGGCGCGAGCAAGGCGTGGTTGATCGGTGGGTATGGAAAAAAGCCGGAGAAGCCGGTCTTTTATGTGCCTCCATGCCAGAAGAGTATGGCGGGGTTGGTGGAAATTTTGCCCATGAGCAGATCATTATCGAACAACAAGTGAAGGCTGGTGTTGAGGGTTTTGGCATCTCCTTGCATAACGGTATTATTGCCCCTTATGTGCTTCATTATGGTTCAGAGGAGCAAAAAAAACGTTGGTTGCCCAGACTTGCCTCTGGGGAGTTGGTTGGCGCAATCGCAATGACAGAACCTGGAACAGGCTCTGATTTACAATCTGTGCGGACCACTGCAGTGCAAACTGGTGATACGTATAAAATCAATGGGCAGAAGACCTTTATAACTAATGGTCAGACGGCAAACTTTGTTATTATTGTCGCTAAAACTGAGCCTGGGGAAGGTGCAGCTGGCACTTCTCTTGTTGTCGTGGAAACAGATGAAGTTGAGGGATTTCGTCGTGGACGGAATTTGAAAAAAATTGGCCATAAAGCGCAAGATACATCGGAATTATTTTTTGATGATGTTGTGGTGCCTACAAAGAATTTGCTTGGTGCTAATGAGGGCATGGGATTTTTCCAACTTATGGAGCAACTACCGCAGGAACGCCATATTATAGGCGTACAGGGCATCGCTGCGATTGAGCGTGCGCTGGAATTAACACTTGAATATACAAAAGATCGTCAAGCATTTGGACGACCAATCTTTAACTTCCAGAATACGCAATTTGTTTTGGCTTCATTGAAGGCAAAAGCAACGCAGGCGCGCGTGTTTGTTAATTATTGTACGGAGCAACTGCTTCAAGGAAAACTCGATCCAGCCACTGGCTCAATGTCAAAATTACTCTTATCTGAGCTTGAAAATGAAGTGATGGATGAATGCCTGCAACTCTTTGGCGGTTATGGGTATATGGAAGAATACCCTATCGCGCGTATGTATACTGATTCACGCGTGCAACGTATATATGGTGGTACTAACGAAATCATGAAGTTACTCATTGCTCGGACGATGTAGATAATATAACAAATGATTTGTTATATTCAAAAAAAGGGCCACCCTATTGGGTGGCCCTCTTGTTTAAATAATCTGTGGTAAATCTATTTCCATCGGTCGAGTTGGCGAGCCGCCCATTCTTTACCGCCAAGGCCAAAGGCGATGCCACCAGCAACCGCAGTGCCGATTAGAATGATTTGCGCTGCATTTGTGATGAATGTGCCGGATGGATCAAGACCCATACGCGATACGCCCAAGATAACAGATAAAATAACGATGACATAGCGAACCATCTTCGCGGCAAAATCTGTAGCGCCGCCGCCAGTTGCTGCCATTGCTCGTGAAACAACGCCAGAAATCAATACACCAGCAAAGATAATCACGGAACCAAAGAGGATTTGAGTGCCCATTGATAAAACAACGTTGAGCGCATCAGTCAAAGGTTCGAACCCAAGGGTTTTCATGCCCTGAATAAGGCCAAGCAAAAGAATGATAATTCCCGCCAGTTTGGAGATAATGCCAGAGGCTTTAACACCAGTGTCTGCGCCTTGTAGAAGGCCCATGCTTGAGACCGCACCATCAATACCTGTATTGGGTAAAATTTTCTTGAGAAGGTCGGCAACAAATCGGGAAATAAGGGCAAACAAGCCGATGATGATCACCGCCACAGCGATGTTTGGAATTGCATCCATCACTTCGTTCAACATGTTCACGGCGGGGGTGGTTATGGAGTCTATGTCCAGAACCTGTAATGCTGCGATGCCGCCGGGAATGATGATCAACGCAAAAATGATTGTGCCGAGCATGCCTGAAAGACCTACAGGACCAGATGACATGCCAAACCGTTGAGGCATCGTATCAGCTTGCGCTGCGGTCAGGGTTGCTGTTGTCGCTTGCTTTGCGACTTTACCGACGATCAAGAAGACGAAGAACGTGATAGCTGCTCCGATAATTTGCGGTAGGAACGCAAAAATTTGATCCAGGGTGGAGCGAATCGAATTGGAGACTGATGTCATGCCTAATTGTTCAAGTGCTGTAACGAGGCCAATGAGGATGACAATCCAAAACCCTGCAGTACCGATGCTGGCCCCTACAGTTTGACCTTTTGCTACACCTTTATTGGCTTTCGCAAAAAATGGTATTTTATCGATACCTCCTGCACATACCATTCTGACGATGTTGGCGACAATGTATGCCACCACTAGGATGATAAGTGCAGCTAGCACCTTTGGCCCATAAACTTCTACTGAGTGACCTATACGGTCTAAAATATTTTGCATTTTCGGTGTCCCTTTCCGACAAATCGTAACCTGACATGTCCCTGCCATGATTTGCTGGGATTTGTAAAACCCCGGCACATGATCATTTTATGCACCAAAAATTTGTCAATTTCGGGGTCGTTTTTAGGGTTGGCGGCGTAATCTGGGGGGATTTGTATGCAGAATATCAGTTTGCGATAGGTTGTAATCTTGAGACTTGTGATATTCAGTCTTTTTCGGTGATCCCGTTGTCTGGTTGATGTTTAAATGTAAACCCGAGCATTTTGATGAGTTCCTCAGGCGAATTTTCAACGCTATCAAGCTGTGTTAGCATGTCAGCAGTAACGGGAGTTTGCGGATCCAGTTTTATCTCCAGGGCACCGCCTTTTGCGATAAAATCAGCTAAGGCAGCCACATAGGCTTTTGCCTGGGGGAGTTCTTGTGAAACTGGCGCTGCACCAAATCTTAGCATTGCAGCGGTTGTAAGTCGTAGATCTTTGGGATTAGCTCCACGTAGAAACCCAGGAGTACTGCCGTCTTCAGGCATCAGTTCGGCGAAGTCCACGGCCATGGCAAATCCTTTTTTCATGCCCCCTTTATCAGCCAGGCGCCAATTTAGTGATTTTAGGGAAAAGCCTTCCAAAAAACCCTGCCCAAGTACGGCAAAATCATCTTCGTTCATATCATCGGAAATATTGTGCACCAATGAGCCGTAATTTTGCAGGCCCATATTTGTGTCTGCAGTAAAGGTCAAAAAATCATCAATTCGAAATAAATGATCGGCCACAAACGCACCGGTATCAGGTTTCCAGTTCCAGGATAGATCCCAGTCCATATTGGGTGCAGCAAAATCATGTTTTTCCAGTAAGCTGACAGCCATGAGCATGGTGTGGCGTTGTTCCTGCGTCATGGTTGATTGCCCTTCGACAGCTTCCAAGTCACTGACCAAATTTATGAGTCCGCCAATGTTGTATGTTAAATCATCAATTTCGATATTTATTTTATTGGGGATAAATCCGTGAAAATTTGTTAGATCAGCAATGGATTTCCTTACTGAATAAATTTTTTGCTCATTGACCTTCCAGGATTCATTTGCGGTCTGCCAAAATCCAAGGCTCATTAAATCTGTAGTAGAAGATTTCGGCATGATCCCGCGAGCCAGGTGATCCAGCAGTGTACCGAGTTTGAAGTCGCTTACCTTATAAAAATCCACTTGCCCAGACAAATTAAATGATGTCATTAAAGGTGATGGCGATTGCAACCCTTCAATAGCTGTAGCGTCAGGGTTAGCCGGTTCTGACTCCGTCAGGCCCAAAGCGGCAGAGAATGATATATCGCGCAGAATTGCTAAATCCATATCGCCTCGGTCCCAGCCTTTAAATCCATATGAAGGTATGGAAATATCCATGGTCGATTGAAAACCGTTCATATCGGTCATTTTTATCGATGCAATGCTGTCATACATAGCAGCCGATTCGATGTATATGGTGCGATTGATAGCGGCTAATAGTTGAAGCCAATGTATTGCTTGTTGATTGGAAATGTTACCTTCAGTAGTGTGAGCATTTAAAGATAAATTGATATCATCTGTTACTCTCGCGTCGTCATTGTTTTTGTCAAATGATATCAGATTTATAATATATGGATGCAGGTCAATATTTGTTGCAATGATCTTCGATATACTAAACTCATAGGCTTCAATATTGGAATTTCTAGCCTTGCTTAATTCTACCGTAAATTCCGGTTCGTTAATGGCGTCTGAAAGTGCGTTGACCGCGAGGGTGTTACTGGCATCAATGATAGGTTGGTAGAGTGTTTCTAATCCAAAAGCATTCAGGCCGTTTATTTCAATGCGCGTGGAAAGTTGGTATGTTTCGTCGAGGCGTTTTCCTGCAAGGCGATCAGCTAATCCTTGTGCATCCAGTTTCCATAATATGAGTTCATCAATCTGTATACCGGATTCTTCGTTATCGACAGGCGTTAATGTTAGGTTGGTGACTCGTGTGGCGCCTGTTCCGCTGTCGTAAGTTGTGTCGTTATAGCTGGCAGTAATGCTTTTGGGTAATGCCGAAATCAGAGTATCTATATCGGCTTGACCAGCATTTGGCAGTGAAAACTCTTTGGTGCGCAGATCGGTGAAATATGAGACGTCGTCAAAGTCGCTAAAACGATCGCCTGTGATGACAGATAAATCGTTTCGGTTATCCTCTGTGGGTTGAAAAAAATGCCATGCAGCAATCAGGCCGCTGCCAATAAGTGCACCCAGTACTGTGCTCCAGAAAATGCGCATAACTATTACCCCATATGAATATCTTTATCTTGACTAATTTATACTAAAATCATGAAAAACGCCAAGGCTCCCGTGTGCG
>CAZGVP010000044.1:0-13430 GCA_964529135.1 uncultured Caulobacterales bacterium
GAAGCCTCCAGATAATCACCTTTAGCCGCATGATAATGAGCCAACACTTCACGAACGTTTGATTGATTTTTCTCGGAGAGGCTTAATTCTTCGAACCAGTTTTTTGCATGATCAAATCGTCCATCCCTGATCGAGATTTCAATATCAGTTAACCTCTGCAACCATGGAGATGCTCCGGCTTGGCTGGCTTTTTCAGCCCATTGAAATGCGGCCTCTATTTCATTCAGATCAAGAGCAAGGCGCACTTGGAACTCAGCAATTCGCGCCTCCAAGTTTCTAGCGCGCATAACATCATCATCAATATCCGCCAAGTAGGATTGTGCCTCAACGACATTACCCATCCCATACAATGCTCTTGCTTTTAAAAACATTGCCTCAGGATAAGCGCTGATCCGCTCTGTAATTCTAAAAACATCCCTAAAGTTGCGCAGCCGCAAATGAGCTTCACCTGTCAACATATTGGCTTCAAACGTATGAGCCGGGTCCAAAGTTACATCCGCTAGAACCTGCACAGCATTCTCATTTTCCCCAAGCCTCATATACAGTCGGGAAAGCATCAACAGATCAGTAGATTTTTTGGTACGACCATGACTAGCACGCAACATCGCTACCGCGCTTGATCTATTATTATCATCAATAAGGATATTAATCAGCGATAATCTTGCTGTGATGTCATCCGGGTGAACTCGAATTTGTTCTTCAAGCCGCAAAATTTCAGCAGCAATATTTTGCGAAGTATTTTCGACAGAGTCTAGTTTATGCTGATTACCGATAGATACTGTACGGGCCAAACTAGCGCTCATAACACTAATCCATACTAGCAGAATTCCAATTATTCCAAGCTTTAAATATCGCCGCGTACTATTAGAACCGGACCACCGCAACCCATATAGGACATAGTCCAGGGAAATCATTACCGACTTCCAATTCCAAACAAAGTTACCCTAACCGTCTTAAGTAAAATAATCAGATCAAGAGCAATGCTAAAGTTTTTGATATAATAAAGGTCGTAGGTCAATTTTTCGCGAGCATCTTCCACTGAAGCACCATACTCATATTCAACTTGTGCCCAACCTGTAATTCCTGGTTTAACCATGTGACGATCGTTGTAGTGCTGGATTTCTTTCTCCAACGTTTCGATAAATTCTGGGCGCTCTGGACGTGGCCCCACAAAACTCATCTCTCCACTCAACACATTAAAAGCCTGAGGAATTTCATCAATACGGGTTTTACGTAAAATACGGCCCAATTTAGTGATTCTATTGTCATTCTTGCTGGCCCATTTAGCACCATCACGTTCAGCATCACTCACCATTGAGCGGAACTTGATCACTTCAAAAACGCGGCCATTGATCCCGACACGTTTTTGACGGTAAAAAACACTCCCTGGCGAATCAATCTTGATTGCTATTGCTACAATAATTAACAATGGTGCCAGCACCACCAACATAGCGGTACTGAGACAAATATCCAAAAACCTTTTGGGGAAACGTCCACGCTTACGATTTCGGCGCCTTAGCGCTGTCTCGATTTGGACAGGCTCAAAAATATCAAGATCAATACGTCTTGAATTTGGCTTACCCCAGAGCGCTGCCGAAATCATAGCATACTTGGCGGTTAACGTCCTGTAAACATGCTCAAAGAGAGATACGGATGAGTCATCCATTACCTCACCAACACGTCTCATATCGGCCATACGTAGCAATAATGCGCTGGCCATTGCGCAGAAAACAGCAGTAATGCCAAGGAAATAAATCATCTCCCTAGTCCCCTATACCTTACGAAGCGATCAGCATCGACCAGTTAATCCAGCCTTACTGTTTCGCCCCAAAGTGAAACAACTGCATTACTAACAGCACGGACCATGCCTAACCAAAAATTAATGTTTGTTTTCTGAGCTAATATTCACGCAAACGCAAGCTGATTCGCCTTCACTTTTTTGTATTTAAGTGCGCACCCGCTATGAGGGAAAGTCTTCTAAATACAGCCTGTCTACTCCCGCAAGAGTAGCAATAAGAACGAATTGCAGCAGAATCAAAGAAGCTTTGATGGGTTTATGCTAAAAATGCTATTAACAAAGCAATGAACAACCACCCTGATAATGAAATGCCTAGCCATATTGCCCAACACGCCCTCAAAGAGAGACGGTTTTTATTGTCCAAAGGTGAGTTATCATCAGGCAAGACCTCCCTATAAGGGACATCTGACATAAATCTTGCTTTTGCAGACCCATACGATCCGCCTAGTACGTTAAGATGTTGGTTCGCCGACGCCATATGAGAATCACTCCCCTTAGCCACCAGAAGCAGCCATCTCTCCAAGGCTTACACACAGTGCTGAATGTAAAGTTAACAAAGCGAATATTAAAAATGTATGCGCTGTATAGCGCCTAAAACCTTGTTAACGTTGGATCAAATAAATCCCATTATAGTATATGAATTCTATTATGATTCTGATAGCACGCCCTGAGACCAAGGCGACACACTGCAATGGCCCCGACAGACTAACCAAATCATTCCCTTTAAATCGAACTGTTAGTCTATTATGCGCATTCTCGTCCTAACCACACTTTATCCAAATGCAATAATGCCATCTCATGGCGTATTCGTAGAGAACCGCTTGCGAGCATTTAAAGATGTCAGCAAAGCCGATATCCGTGTGATTGCGCCAGTACCTTGGTTTCCGTCAGGACATAAAATATTCCGCAGTTGGGGGCATTGGGCGAATATTCCAGAACATGAAACCAGACACGGGATCGATATCGTGCACCCACGTTATGCGCTAATCCCAAAAATAGGGATGAGCATAACCCCTATTATGCTGGAAAAAACATTCGCTAAAGCGGCACAAGAGTTACTGGATGACGGGTTCGATTTTGATCTTATTGATGCCCACTATTTTTATCCCGATGGAGTAGCAGCAGTAAACCTTGCGACAAAATTGGGCAAACCAATAACAGTCACCGCACGCGGCACAGATATCAATCTAATCCCGCAATACCCTCGGCAAAAAGCAATGATTCTCAAAGCTGTTGCCCATGCTGATGCTGCGATCACAGTTGCTGAAGCCTTGCGCACTGAAATGATAGATCTTGGAGCAGCGCCTGAAAAAATCCACACCCTGCGCAATGGCGTTGATCTTGACCTTTTTCAACCAAGCGAGCGTAACACTATTCGCCAAAAGATGGGTTTATCCGGCCCTGTGATTGCCAGCGTTGGTCATTTGATAGAACGCAAAGGTCACCATTTAGTCATCGAGGCCCTCAAGCAAATACCAGATGCAACCTTATTGATAGCTGGTGATGGCCCGGATCGTGCGCGTCTTCAACAATGCGCAGAACAGTTTCAGCTCTCAGATCGTGTAAACTTTCTCGGTGCCGTGCCCCATGAGGCCTTACCAGATATATATACCGCAAGTGATGTGTTGGCGTTGGCTTCATCAAGGGAGGGCTGGCCAAACGTTCTTCTTGAAGCCATGGCATGCGGGTGCCCTTGTGTCGCTAGCCCTGTATGGGGTTCAGGCGAAGTCATCACTGATCAAGAATCTGGGCAACTGGCAAAAAATCGCAGTGCTGATGCAATGGCCACTGCGATCTCCTCAGTTCTCAGCAAAGAAAATTCACGGCAAAAAACCCGAGCATATGCTGAACGCTTTTCTTGGGAAGAAACATCTCAAAACCTGAATAACTTGTTTAGCAATATTATTAAAACACAAAAAATCCGCGATAATATCTTTTACAAGCCAGCTATTATTGATGTCAGCCGCAAACGCCCTCGTATGATTATCACTGTCGATACGGAAGAACGGTTTGATTGGGAGAATTATACAAATACTGGATACGAAGTTTGTGATCCTGAATATATAGCCAAGTTCCAGAAACTTTCAGAATCGCACCAGATAAAACCACTCTATTTCATCACCCAACCACTAATGGAAACAAACAGCACAGCAGAGTATTTCAAGTCTGTGTATACATCTGGCCGAGCCAATCTCGGATTGCATTTACATCAATGGGTCACTCGCCCTGAAGCACCCTACAATACACCCTGGTATTCATTTCAGAAAAATTTACCCAAAGAAATACACCAAGAAAAGTTACAATCTCTCATTTCTTCCTTTCGGCAAGCTTTTGAGTTCACTCCGACAGCCCATCGTGCGGGTCGCTATGGTATTGCGCCAGAAAATTATGCTCTTTTTGCCAAACTTGGTATTACGCATGATTTTAGTCCAAGTGTAGGGTTCGACTTTTCTCATGAAGGTGGCCCGAATTTTTCACACCAGAGTAATCAACCATATCATATTGAGACCGAACATAGGCCAATCAGTATTCTGCCCGTATGCGGCGCCTCTGTTATGCGTCATACTCGAAAATTTTTCAGTTTACAGAACGATATAGGATTTTCTTCAAAAAGAAACCGCACCAACTCTGTGTCGAAAAATATACCACGTATTGCTATGCGACTCTCTCCAGAGGGGACTGAATTGGAGGATTTACTGGCACTAGCCAAACATCTTGTTGCAACAGACACTCCAATCCTAACATTTACACTTCATTCAACAAGCTTAACGCCTGGCGCAACATCTTATGCGCCGACCAAAGAAAGCGTGGCTGCTTTTCTCGATCGGTCGGATAAGTTCTTCAAAACATTCAGCGAAGACATGGGCGGTGAATTTATTGGCCTTGAAGAGATCGAAACATTATTAAAGCCTTAAACTCTCTCTATTTTAACCAGCCATTAAGTACGTTTCGTCTAAATTTGGGACAGAAACTGTTACCAATCTCAAGGTGACCCTTAAGGATAGCGCCATGGCATGGATTGATCTAACCCGCATTCTCTTTGCTCTTATTGCCGTTCTCGGATTAATTGGACTTTGTGCATTCTTCGCAAAACGCTTTGGAATGATTTCAGACAGCTTGCTCGCTCGCAAACCAAAACGCATACACCTTGTAGAGACTCTAGGGCTTGATGCTAAAAGACGGGTGGCCATTATTAAATGTGATGATCGTGAATATTTAGTCTTGCTTGGGACACAAGGAGAAACAGTTCTTGATCAAAATATCCCAACTCAATACGCAATCATCCCTGATGCAGGTATAGATACAAGTGTTCAAGCGCAACCAGATACACAAACACCACAACACAAATCAACTAATCCGTTTACAGAAATATTAACAGGGCAAATCAGAAAACTGAACCCGTACTCTATTAATGAACAACCAAATTCTGAAACCAACAAGGCTGCATAACATCATGCCTGCGGCTAATCATATATATAGAGTTTTACCACATTTAGCAGTGTTTCTACTCACAGGCTTACTTATCCTTATAATGAGCGCTCCTGTATCCGCGCAAGAACTCACCCTCGATCTCGGTGGTCCTGGGGTTGAAAGCGGCGATAGTTTTTCTGCTCGAATCATACAATTAATTGTTTTACTGACAGTTCTCTCACTCGCACCCTCAATTTTAATCATGATGACAAGCTTCATTAGAATAGTGGTTGTTTTGTCATTGTTGCGTACCGCACTCGGTGTACAGCAAAGCCCACCGAACCCGGTTATTATTTCCCTGGCACTATTTCTAACAGCTTTCGTGATGGCTCCAACTTTTAAAGTCGCCTACACCGAAGGGGTCGCCCCTTATATGAACGAGGAAATGACCTTAGAAGAGGCGTTTCCTGTAACAGCAGCTCCGGTAAAGCGCTTTATGCTCTCGCAAACACGTGAAAAAGATCTTGCGTTATTCTTTGATATTGCAGAAGTCACACCGGAAACCCCGGAAGCCACACCACTTCATGTGCTAACACCAGCCTTCGTAATCAGTGAATTACGGCGCGCCTTTGAAATTGGATTTTTGGTCTTTATTCCGTTTTTAATTATCGACATGGTCATCTCTTCAATTCTGATGGCCATGGGTATGTTAATGCTCCCTCCTATTGTGATTTCTCTTCCGTTCAAACTTGTATTTTTTGTTCTTATTGACGGTTGGCGACTAATAGCAGGGTCACTGGTGCAGAGCTTTGGCGCAGGTTGACTATAACCAGCCATTTTCACGCGCGACCCGGAATGCTTCTATGCGGTTTGCTACCCCTAGTTTACGGGTAGCTTCTGCCAGATAATTGCGGACTGTTCCCGGCGACAAATTCAGAGAAACGCCTATCTCCCGATTGGTTTTTCCTGCCTCTGCTAACCTTAAAATTTGCCGTTCACGATCACTCAACGGCGTTGACGCACTCCAGGCCGCCTCAGTCAGCTCTGCTGTAACACAAACTTGCCCCCTTGCGACACGGCGTACAGCATCGGCCAATTCATCACTAGGTGCATCTTTCAAAACATAACCAATAACACCAGCTTGCATTGCCCGTTGCAAATAGCCAGGCCGCGCAAATGTTGTCACAACCAGAACTCGCATATCAGGAAAATCTTTTCGTACCTGTTCCGCCAGATCGATACCACCCATATTTGGCATTTCGATATCTGTAACCAGAACGTCTACCGTATTTTTTTTTAATATTCTCAGGGCACTTAATCCATCACAAGCCTTTGCGACGACTTCAATATCTTCCTCAAGCGCTAATAATGTTTCAAGAGCCCCACGTAACAAAGATTGGTCTTCAACTATCAATATACGGATCATGATATTGGATGTTTCGCAAGTTGAGACTTTGCCGGGACGCTCATCGTTAACGCCATCCCTTTTTCAGAAAGGATACTAACCCTCCCGCCCAGATTTTCAATTCGCTGACGTAATCCACTCAAGCCGTTTCCTTCAGGTTGATCGCTACCTAATCCATTATCACGTACAGTAATGTTAATAATCTCATCATCCTGATGGATCTCCAGACATGCTGATTTTGCCTGAGAGTGGCGAATAATATTCGTCACCGCTTCACGCACTGCAAGGCCCGCAGCCATGCTAACCCGATGAGGCAATGAGGGGACAATACCGACAAGCTCAAACTCTATATCAGCAGCAGAAAGTGCTTTTTGCGCATGAGAAACTTCCAATGTAAGGCTGGTTTCAACCATACCAGCAATAGTCTGCCTTACATCTTTCAATGCACTGCGAGATGCCTCCCGAATTTCCCTTATTTCCATCAATGCCCTATCAGGATTATTTTCGATCAGTTTTTCAGCTACTTCAGATTTTAAACTCACCATCGTTAATGTGTGCCCAAGTAAATCATGCAAATCTCGCGCAATACGTTCACGCTCTGCGACAGCGGCCAATTGTTGGTCGAGGACACGATTACGCTTCATGCTCTGTCCAAAAAGAATCTGTTCTGCACTTCCCATACAACCGATCGCACTAATTATTGCGATAAAGGAGACAAAACCAATCTCAGAAATATGCCGCTGCATTAACATTGAAAATAAAATCCACACCACCGTTAAACTGCACAAAAAGAGTATAGCGACGCGTTTATCCTGCTGGAAGCCAGCCTGACAAGCAGCATAGATATGGAATGTCCCACTCATCCCATGAAACGGCATAGTGGCAAAGGCAATCAGCTCCATTACAAGCATGTGCGGAATGTAATCTTTCGTCATTTTCGCGCAAGCACGAAAATAAATCGGTATAAATACAACAATAGAAGCAATTGCGACTAGAATATCAATCAGTGCGGGCGCTCGAAATATCCACGGCACAAAATAAAACACAAGATAAACAAGATAGAATTCGGGTCGATAGGCGATCGCTTTTCGATCACGTTGCCCAAGGGTTCCAGCTTCACCATATTCTTGTTCGGGTGCAATAAACTTAATAACCGCACGGCCCCATGTTGAAATCGAACTCATGGTTACTCAATCCTGACATTATCTATTTCATATGTCACACTACCAATTTGTGGGCCTGCAACAATACCAAAACCAGATATAGATTCTTTTGTAATGCCCGGAAAATCATCCAAATTTAAAGTAATACGCTCCCACTCCTTTGCAATTTCGAAAAACTGCGTAGGCGGATTTCCACCAAAACCTGCATTAAACATCATTGCCCGATAGGTACCCGGCACGCCGCGCACATCGAAACTTAACATCGAGTAAGATTCCAGAGAATAACCTTTTGTAAAATCAGTGCTCATAATGAGCGCAGCACCCGCCCAAGGAAAGGGAAACCCGTTCTTCACATCCGCACTCACCATCAAAGCGCCGGCTGATCCCTGCGCTCCAGGCTCTACAAGACTCAAAGTTGCCTTAGACGTGCCGCTGATCATCTCATCTGTAGTCGTTGTCCAGATGAAATTTTGTGGTGACGTCAATCCATCCTCAAAAGTACCAAGATCATTATATGTAACAACCATGCCTTTAGGGTTTTCTGTCGCAACACGCTCAATTGAATAACCATTGCGGTATACTGTATCAATATCCAGTGTCGCATAATCACCATCTTCAAATCCCGAAGACAGCAATACCATATCTGCCTTCATACCCTCACGGATACGCCCTGCCAATAGACCAAATTGAGCTGCAGGCGCGCTTGTGGCTGATTTCATAGCCTCTATTGGAGACATACCCGCATCAACGAGCAAAGCCATTTCATGATGAACACTAACACCATGTGCCGTCCCAGGATTTGGCGCATCTGATCCCGCAAAGATAACGATGCCTGCTTTATGCATCTGACGAATATTGTCTAAACCAATATCATAATCAAACCCTGGGATCCCTCCCGGCGGAAAGCGTTGGCCAAGAGACTGACGTTGCGTAGAAGACAGATATGAACCCACTAAAGGATTATCAATATAAGCTTGTGAAAGATTTTTCTCATCAGCCGCCGACAAGATAGCCAGCGTAGGAATAACAAAAACTTCATTCTTAAGGGCAAGGTCGATAAAAACCTGAGAAACTGGTTCATCGGCAAAGATATGGACCAGGCCATCAATGCCATCCTCCACCATATCTAGCGCTTCACGTTGTGTGGAAATATGAGCAACTGCAAGCACGCCACGCTTATGGGCTGCATCAATAACCGCTTTTGCGGTTTCACGGCTAAGGCTTGGAAGGTAGTTTATATACGGATTATAGACAAGTTTGATGAAATCAGATCCTTCAGCCAATCGTTTATCTACCCAAGCACCAGCTTCCTCAGGGCCAGTTAATGTTTCAACGGGAGTTCCAAATTGTGTGCCATGCCCGTTTGGAGCTGTTGCCAACATACCTGCACTATACAAGGAAGCTTCTTTTGTTCTTCCAACACTGAAACGCGCCTTAATAGTGGATGGTAACATTGATGGCATCGTGAACATATCAATGTTTGTGGTAACGCCAAATTGCAATGCATCTGCTAAAGCGCTCCCCCAACTATGGGTATGCGTATCAATCAAACCGGGAATAAGCGTTTTACCGGTTACATCCATTACTCTAAAATTTTCAGGTGGTTGAAGCCCCGCCCCTATAGTAAGGATAATGCCGTCACGAACAATGATATCCATGTTATCATGGATAACCTCACCATCAAAAAGGCGAGCATTTTGTAAAACAAAACTATTCTCAGAGACTATTTCCTGATCTGAGTTTGATTGTTGACCTCGTACAACAAGCTCTTTTGAGGATTGCGGGCTACCTCCAACACTAATGGGTGACGTTGGCAGAAATACCAAAAGAGCGCATATCGTTAAGCAGGTAATTAGCAAGGCACCCCAAAATACTGATTTCAACATAATACTCTCCCTAAATTTCAATCTGAAAATTACACTTACTTATCCAGTAAATCGAAATATAATTCATCGTTGACGCAACCAAGTTACCATTGCAAAACCTCCCAATAAAGCGGTCATAATCAGCGTGACGGTCAGATGATCTCGCGGTATCACTGGCGCATCTGACTGTACAACGGAAATAGCAATCTCACCCAAATGATAGGACGGTAGATAGGTTGCTATATTTTGTAAAAATTTTGGCATTACAAAAATTGGAATCCATAACCCACCAAGCGCAGACAAGGATAGAAAAATAATATTGGCAATGCCGACTGCACCATTGCTACCAAATGTGAAACCAAGTGCCAGGCCAAGAAAAACAAACGGAATTGATGCAAGCATATGAACGCCAAGCAATACTGCCCAAGTGACGCGGCTTAATTCAACACCAGCTGCAAACCGTGCAACAATGTATACAAGAACAAGAGCGCTCAAAGCATAAAGCAAAGTAGCAAATAACTTGGCACCGATATAAGAAACTGCTGGCGCTGGTGCTGCGCGCTTTAAGTTAAGCCACCCTCGTTCGCGCTCACTGGCAACACCCGCCCCAAACCCGAAAATAGCAGGACCCATCACAGAAAATATTCCAAATGTTGCAAGCATATAAGGGGCCTGCTGGTTACTACCAGGAAGGGCGACAGCAAAAAGCGAGTAGAATGCAACCGGCATGATAAGAGACGGCAGAATGAAAGAAGGCATACGAAGGTTTTTCAACACTTCCGCACCAGATTCAGTAATCAATGCATTAGGAAAAATAAACGCCATTATTCTGCCTCCTGTCCATTTTGAGTTAAATCGAGAAATGCTTCTTCAAGGCTCGGCCTAGTGACAGTGAGATCGCTAATAGCTGGATCTGCAATCAACAATGCCTTTAAAGTTTTAGTTTGGTCTTTTGTAAGAATTTCCGAAAAACGTCCAGATTCCTTGGCAGATTTTACTGCTGGTAGATCGTGCAAAACCTGTAACGATAATTTCGTCACGCAGCGGATCAATGCACCGCTCACAGCATCACGAATATTGTCCGTCGGACCATCAGCGATAATCTGACCGCTATTCATCACAATGATCCTGTCAGCTAAAGTATCAGCCTCCTCAAGATAGTGAGTAGTTAAAATAACAGATTTTCCAATATCATTCAGATTGCGTACAATTTTCCACAATCCGCGCCGTGCATCAGTGTCAAGCCCGGTAGTAGGCTCATCCAAAAACACAAGATCTGGCTGCCCCGTGAGAGCAAGTGCAAATTGCACCCGCCGTTTTTGCCCTCCCGAAAGCTTTGAGTAAGCTTTACGGGCAAAAGCATTCAAATCACAAAGTTCAAGAACCTCATCAACGCGCAAGGGATCCGGATAGTAACTAGCAAAAAGCTCAATATGTTCACGAGGGCTTAATTGATCAGGTAAGTCTGCATCCTGAAGCATTACTCCGGTGCGACGGCGAACTTTCATGCTACCAGCTTTAGCGCCCAACACACGAACACGTCCCTTGGAAGGGCGAACGAGACCAAGAGCACAATTGATAAAGGTACTCTTCCCAGCGCCATTTGCCCCTAAAATAGCCGTTACCCCCGCCCCTTCAACGACAAGATCAATTCCGTCGAGCGCAGTTAACCTACCATAAGCTTTGGTCAAGTTTTCTGCGATGATTGCAGGTTCAATATCGGCCACAGACTTATCTCTCCATATATCAACAACTTCACACTCTCAAAAATCGCCCGCACTGGCTATTGACAGCCATCATCGAAGTGAGGTGACATTTGTCATATTTTGCAAATCCTGCGACAGTTATCAAATGCCATATTCCGAGATTAGATCTGACGCTATTACCAAAACACTCAGCACTCTGGAATTGAGGATGGCGGAGCGATTTCCAGACTCCAGCCTAAGGAAGGTATGTGTAGAGGTAGTGCAAGTTGCTACTCTAGCCGATATTCGCTGTCAGGAATATCAAAGGCCATATTATTTATTGCGAGGACTGTGGACGGGTGCATTTTTAGTGGTCATGGTCATCACGACTGTACTTGGCATTTGGCTCACTCATGAATTTACAGATACGACAGCGTCAGGTGAAGCGTTGATACAAGAACGCAATGGCCTTGCCCTGTTTGAAGGCCTGGAACCTGCGATGAATGTGTTTGTACTCATGGGTGCTGGCTTATTCTTTATGTTTCGTTCAGAAGAAACCCTAAAGCGTCGCAAAGTGCTAAAACATATTCATGAGTTACGTTCCCTTGTTCATGTCATTGACATGCACCAATTGACCAAAGACCCTTCAGCCATTCTTGGAGAAATTCAGCGTACAGCTCATTCTCCAGTTAGAGAAATGAGTCGTTACGCATTGACACGCTATTTGGATTACTGCGCCGAACTGCTGGCACTCATTGGAAAAATTGCTGCTTTATATATGCGCGACGTGGAAGATATAGAGGTTATACAAGCCGCTAACGAAATAGAAGAACTTAGCACTAATATTTCACGAAAGATCTGGCAGAAAATCATGATTATTGGCACCATAGAAGTTGAATGCAAAGAATAAATTGCAAAATCAATTGTCTAGTTTTTAGAAAAAATCACTGAAAAATTATTCGCGGGCATAGGGATCACCTCATCTAATTTTAAACCTTCTTTATCAGCAAGCGGCAGGATATCACGCTCAAGATCGCGTACCCCCCACGAAGCATCTCGCCCACGCAGGGAACGATCAAAATCCTCATTCGATGACGATATATGCTTACCATTTCGAGAAAACGGGCCATATAAAAAGAACTTACCTTGAGCCATCAACACCCTGCCCGCACCACAGAACAACCCCTTAGCAGCTTCAAATGGGGCAATATGGATCATATTTGCAGACATGATCCCGGAAAAACTAATTTTCTCAATGCGATTACCCCAATGAAGGCGACGCACATCAATAGCATGAGGAGCATTCATATTGGCTAAACTAGCATAACTAATCCATGCTGCTAAAGATTTGCGTGAGACTGGATCTGGGTCTCCGCCATACCATTCGAGCTCAGCTAGACTTCCAGCGATATGAATAGCGTGTTCACCAGTTCCGCTAGCAATTTCAAGAACATTACCTGAGTGTGGCATGGTTTCTAGGAAAGTATCGCGAATGACATCCCGATTTCGTGCAGCAGATGGCGAGAATAAACGTTCACCCGAAGCACTACTGAGCCCCAGGTCAACTTCGCGCCCATCCTCACCTTTTTTATTCTTGTTCTGCCCAGCCATGAATTCTCATCACTTACAATAAAATCTTTCTAGTAAGGATTTCGAGCAGGCTTTTTCAGCGGCGCACCATAAGATGCATCATCCTCATACTGAATAGGTGGTTGATAGGGCTGAGCTGCATCTCGCCTGATGGGGGGCAAATTAGTTGGTTCTCTAGAGTTAAAACCGGTTGGTGCAACATTAGTCTGCCCAATATCTGCAATGGCTTTGCCTGCTTCACTTCGTGTGGACAGGTTTAAGGCAGCATCACGCAACGGTAATGATGCCGGGTTATCACGTACACCACGAAATACAACATCCGTCGGGGAAACATTGTCGTCATTATAATAAGCACGGTTCCAGTTATAGCGAGCCTTAAGAATACTACCTTCCAAACTAATGCCGCCATACAACCCTCGCAACCTGCTAAATGCCAGGATGTCAGCCGTTTTGGCTTTAGCACCGATACCTACCGGACCCGCAGCAACCGATACAGTGGAGATAAGATTAGTA
>CAZGVP010000045.1:0-13153 GCA_964529135.1 uncultured Caulobacterales bacterium
TGCGCCAATCGTAAGGAGATCACCATAAGAAAAAGATCGGAAAAATGCCTCTCGCGCTCTACCAGGTTCGGGATCACGAACTGGCATCCATTCATAATATGCTTGCAAGGCGGCGCGGCGGCGTAGTTCCCACTCGCCTTCATTTTCAGGTGAGTGGTTTTCTGCACCATCTTTCCATGAGTTGTTCGCTGTCTCATGGTCATCCCAGATTGGTATCATTGGGTGAGCTGCATGCATGGCTTGAGCTGATGGGTCAGACTTGTATTGGCGATGGCGCAGACGGTAATCTTCAAGGGTTAAAATCTCATGAGAGGGTTCGTGATTTCGCCCAATTTTTTTACCTGATTCGCCGCCATAACCGTTTTGACCATATTCATAAATATAGTCGCCAAGGTGAAGCACAGCGTCAATATCATCACGTCGTGCAATTTGATCATACACATTAAAATAACCGAACGGGTAATTGGAACATGAGACAATGGCAAAACGGGCTTTCTCAATTGCCCCAGTTGGTAATGTCCGTGTGCGCCCTGTTGGCGATGTGGCATTTGAAATGCGGAACCGATAATAATATTGTGTGCCTGGTGTGAGACCCGCAGCATCAACTTTTATGGTGCCGTCGTGCGATGGAGATGTTTCAGCATTACCACTTGCAACAATGGTTGAGAATGCTTTGTCATTGGCAACTTCCCACAGGACAGAAAGATTTTGAGTAAGGGTAGTGCCATCTTTGTTGCTAACCCGTGTCCATAATATCACCCGGTCAGCTTTTGGATCTCCGCTGGCTACACCATTGGCAAAAGTCCCCGCGCTACTGGTTGTTGCAGCCTTGAATGGCACCAATGTTGGCGCTGACGCACAGGAAGCGGCGCTTCCTGCGAGAAGCGTGGTCATAGCCGTACGGCGATTAATGTTGAGTTGTGCTGATTTTTTGCCCGATTTTGCCACAGATAAAGTCCTTCGCGAAAGAAACTGATTGCGATGGCGAAACGGATGTCGCCTACGAAGCTTAACCTCTAAGCTATCTTATCAAATTCATCAAACAGGGTTCATTTTATGACAGTTTCATGAGAGGAATATATCAGTTTAAGGCCTTGGGATTCCCTTTCGGCAAAATTACTCGGTTTTTAAGTGGAGCTTGGCCAAGGCCAGACAATATTTTGAAAACCAGACAATATTATGAAAAAATGTGGGACATTATGCAAAGACATGACAAGAAACAGTGCCTAACATCACCAGCAATAGTATCATCGAGAACCGTTTTGGCAGGATTTATGGCAATAGGCTTGTCTCTGGGCCTTGCGGCTTGTGGAGGCGGCGGCAAAAAAGATGGCGGCAAGACTAATGAGGATGAAGCTGCTGCTGAAAAATCGGGCCGCCCTTCGCTTGATCCTTACCCTTCCACCTATAAACCTTACTCATCTGAGGCGACGTTAATTACTGGTGCTACGATTTTAACAGGTACAGGCGAGCGCATCGAAAATGGATCTATTCTATTGACCGACGGCAAGATCATGTCAGTAGGAGCTGCTGGTGACATCAAGGCTCCCAAGGATGTACGCACTGTTGATGCTGACGGTAAATGGGTTACTCCTGGAATTATTGATATACATTCTCATCTTGGCGTTTATCCATCACCGGGTACGCAATCGACCTCTGATGGAAATGAAGCAACAAGCCCTAACACTGCCGAAGTTTGGGCCGAACATTCTGTCTGGCCACATGATCCGGGTTTCACGCGAGCACTGGCTGGTGGCATCACATCACTGCAAATCCTACCTGGTTCTGCTAATCTTTTCGGTGGGCGCACGGTAACACTGAAAAATGTTCCCTCCCGGACGGTTCAGGGCATGAAATTTCCTGGTGCGCCGCATGGGTTGAAAATGGCATGCGGTGAAAACCCCAAACGGGTTTACCAAAGTCGCGGACCTGCAACGCGTATGGCCAATTTCTCACACTACCGCAAAGCATGGATTGATGCGGTGGCTTATAATGACAAATGGACTAAATACGAAGCCAAGCTCGAGAAGGGGGGCGATGATGCTGAAAAAGCAGAGCCACCAAAGCAGGATTTAAAACTTGATACTCTTGCAGGTGTCTTGAATGGTGATATCACGATCAACATGCACTGTTATCGCGCCGATGAGATGGTGCAGGTGCTCGATATGGCGCAAGAGTTTGGTTATAAGGTTGGTGCATTCCATCACGCAATAGAATCCTACAAGGTGGCTGACTATCTTGCCGAGAATGATGTGTGTGCTGCGGTTTGGGCTGACTGGTGGGGCTTTAAGCTGGAGGCTTATGACACCGTTGGTGAGAATGCAGCGCTTGTTCACGCTCAAGAAAACGGATGCACGATCATTCATTCTGACAGTGAGATAGGTATTCAACGGCTCAATCAGGAAGCTGCAAAAGCGATGGCTTCAGGCCAACGCATTGGACTGGATATCAAAGAAGAAGATGCCATTGCATGGATTACTGCAAATCCGGCGAAGGTGATGAAGGTTCTTGATGAAACCGGCACACTGGAGGCTGGTAAAATGGCGGATGTGGTCGTTTGGTCTCGTAACCCGTTTTCCGTATACGCTCAAGCTGAGCAAGTCTTCATTGATGGTGCTTTAATGTATGACCGAAATGATCCTGCACGATCTCCGCGTACGGATTTTGAAATTGGTCAATATGAAAATGGACATACAGGCGGCGCTGGCCAGTAATGGGCCAATAAAGGATATTATGATGAAAAAATCTCTTAAAATACTCAAGACAATAGCCATCATAGCGAGCTTAACGCTGGTCTCTAGCGTTTCTGCCTTCGCTCAACAAAGTAATACTGTGGCAGTGATGAACGGGCAAGTGCATACAGTCACTGGTACGATCATCGAAGAAGGTGATATCATCATGCAAAATGGTGAGATCATCAGTGTGGGTGCAAACCTTGCTGCTCCAGAAGGGGCGACGGTGATTGATGCCACTGGTCGAATTGTAACGCCGGGTATTATCTCGCCATACTCCACAATCGGTATTGTTGAAATTGGTGCCGTCGCTGATTCCAATGATTCAGGTCCAAACCGTAGTTTTGAATTGAGCGCTGCTTTGAATGCAGCAGATGCTTATAATCCAGCATCGACCCTTGTCTCTGTGAACAGAGCAGGGGGTGTCACCAGAGCGGTAAGTGTACCGTCAGCAGGCGGGTCTATTTTTGGTGGTGAAGCAATCATGATTGATCTTACTGGTGGAAATAATTCTATCACCAGAGCTGGTATAGCGCGATCCGTACAATTGGGTTCTGGTGGTATTTCTCGCGAGGGTGGTACTCGCCTTGGTGTTTGGGCGATTGTACGCGAAACACTCGATGCTGCACAAACTTACGCAAATAATCCGGCGTCTTATATCGCAGATAGTTCAGAAGGGCGCTACACGGTGAGTGATCTCAAGGCTCTTGGACCGGTAATCCGTGGCGAGCAAAGATTGCTCGCAACTGTCAACAGGGCTGCAGATATCCGTACCTTGATTAAGTTGAAAAATGACTATCGCTTAAATGTAATCATTGTTGGTGGTGCAGAAGCATGGCGTGAAGCGCGTGCTCTTGCTGCGGCTAATATTTCAGTGATCCTTGATCCGATGGAAAATTTGCCAGCAAATTTTGAAAGCCTTTCAGCAACATTGCGTAATGCTGCTATTCTCAACCAGGCGGGTGTTAAAATTTCGTTCTTCAATCCACAAGGATTTGGCGCTCACAATTTGCGCCTCCACAGACAGCAGGCCGGTAATGCTGTAGCCAATGGTCTGCCATTTGATGCAGCGCTTGCGGCGCTAACTCGTAATCCAGCGCAGATGTTTGGAATTGGCGGGCGGCTTGGTACTATCGAGGTTGGTAAACGTGGTGATGTGGTTGTCTGGGATGGCGATCCATTGGAAGTAACGACCAGTGCGGTGGCAGTCATCATTGATGGACAGCCACAATCTCTTGATAATCGCCAGCAAAAATTGTTGGAGCGCTACCGCGACCTTAGTCGTGGGGATCTGCCCCATGCTTATCGCGGTGGGGAATAAGATTTGACGTTAAAAAGAGCACCCAAATCGGGTGCTCTTTTACTGAGAAGAAGTTAATTTGGGTGCAGCGCCTTTGAGGGCCGGGCCAATGAGTTCTATTTTATTTGTTATAAGCCATCCCCTAAAATCTCTGGGAATTTTTTTCGTTTGCTTGAGGGTATCTATTGCGCCACTGGTACCGTTTAAGCTGCCAACCAACAGTACCTGCATATTTCGATCGTTAAACCGTCTAACGGTTTTGCGAGGCCATCCCCATACAATGGGGGCAAGATTTTGTGGTACAATTAGTCCTGTATACTGGCATGAGGAGGGCACTCGTCCAAACCAACCAGTGGTAAGATAGTCTATTGCGCATGTCTTGGCGTTGGTTTTTGTGCCAACAATTAACTGTGTTTCAAGCTCTCGCCAACGGTTTGCAAACCGGTTTCCAGAAAAGAGCAAAGTGATTTTTTTTTGTTCTGTGGAGAGCGCGGCGAAATATGCGAATAGCTCTTCTGCATCTCTTGCATTGTTGCCTTTGACATTAATCTGAAAGCTGTTGTTCGGAAATGTTTCCAAAACCTGTGTCAGGCTAGGCATCATCCCTATTGCTTTTCCTCTGAATGGAAATGATTGACCATCATCCGCGGTGTATCCGTAACCAATATCGAGTGATTGTAATTGCGCTAGCGTCAGGTCACTAGTACGTCCTGTTCCGTCTGTGCGGCAATTCAGTGTCCAATCATGGAAAACAGCAAACTTGTTATCGCGCGTTCGAATGACATCAATTTCAACTCTGTCAGCGCCGTATTTAAAAGCGGCTCTTATACTTGGGATGGTATTTTCCAGGTAAGAATGAGTGACCGGGAAGATTCTATTGGCAGTGCAGGTTTCATTCGTTAGGCCTACCCTGTGGAATGTCTGGTGTACGCCACGATGGGATAATATTTTCAAATCAGTATCAGGGACATCATTGAGCCATGATGTATTGAAGAGGAGAACTCCACAACATAAAACTAAAAAGAACACAGAAAGCCTGATTGGTAGTTTTCTCATCTTTATATCTACCTAATGTGACTGAGTATATACTACACCTTTTTTTGACGATTGTGTGATCGGCATGATTTTTTTTAACATATTTGTATCACTTATTAAATGTTAAGTACCCTTGACATATACTGTGTAAGGTCTATCTTGGTAATATGTTTAATATCAAGTTATATGCACGCGACTTTCTGGGTACTATAGGGATATACACGCTTACCGTATTTGCTTCAGTGCGAGTATTGAAGCGTTTTGAACTTGAAGGTGCATTAAAGTTGATTGTTGCATTGACGCCAATGATACCAGCTATAGTGGCAACTTTTGTTGCCATTCATCATCTTAAGAAGCTTGATGAGATGCAGTTGAAAATTTTGGTAGAAGCGTTTACTGCCGCTGCGTTGATTACGGGCTTGTTTACCTTTTCTCTGGCGTTTGCAGAAAAAGCCGGTGTGCCGCAATTGCCATTAGTCTGGGTATTGCCGATGATGACAGTGCTATGGGTTTTTCTAATCTATATTTTTCGGGCCCGCTATCTTGGAAAATAAGATTCGTGAACTTCGGGAGGTTCGTGGAATATCACAGGCCGCACTGGCTAAGAAACTTTCAGTATCCCGTCAGACAATTATTTCGATAGAAAAGGGGCGGTATGACCCATCCCTGCCGCTTGCCTTTAAAATAGCAGAGGCTTTTGGTCTCAAGGTGGATGATGTTTTCTGTCCTTAATTAAGCATACCTTTGATTAATCCCGTTGATTTTCCCGCATAATCTGTCAGAAAGGTCCTCTTTAGGTAGCGTATCCTTCCAAATTTTTTGAACACGGGCATTCCTTATCTATGGGACGTATCATTGTGACAGCTCTGACACTGGCCGCTTTATGGCTGTTGTTGTCTGGTTATTTTGATCATCCATTATTGCTGGTGTTTGGTGCACTCTCTGTGATTTTATGTGTATGGCTTGCTCATCGTGCGGGAATGCTTGATTCGGAAGGTGTGCCCGGCGGGGTGTTTCCGGGTATTATCGGCTATATGGTGTGGCTCACCTTTGAAATCGGGAAATCCAATATCATTGTTGCGCGTCAGGCTTTAGCGGTGAAACCACAACTATCCCCGAAAATGTTTCGAATCGCGCTGACCGGTGACAAGTCCTCTCCGCAAACTGTTGTTGGCAAGGTGATTTTCGCAAATTCCATTACGTTAACACCGGGCACGGTGAGTGTTGATTTAGAGGAAGACCATATTCTTATTCATGCGTTGACCGAAGATCTTGCTGATGAACCGGCAATCCTTGATATGGGGGCCCGTGTTGCAAAAACCGAAGGCAATTCGGGAAGGCAAGGCGCGTAATGTTTGCTGCAGCAACGATAGCGATCTTGATATCAATGGGGCTTGCTCTGGTGCGAGCCTTCGCGGGACCTACCCTCTATGACCGGGTGTTAGCGGGCAACAGTTTTGGCACCAAAACCGTTTTGTTGATTGGCGTCATGGGCTTTCTCATGAAGCGCCCCGATTTTCTAGACATTGCGCTGGTCTATGCGTTGATTAATTTTGCAGGGACGATCGCAATCTTGAAGTTCTTTCGATATCGCACTCTTTCTGTAGCTATGAATGAAAATGCGCCGCAGTTTCTGGTTGAGCAAAAATCACCGGGGATGAGCGTATCTGAAGGGGTGAACTCGCGTGAGGGGATGACCTCATGACTCTTGATCTGCTCCGGGATATTCTTTCTTGGGTTGCTTTTTTAAGTGGCGGGTTTTTTGTGCTGATCGGATGTATCGGACTTGTACGCTTCCCTGATTTCTACACACGCCTCCATCCTGCAGGGGTTACAGACACTGCTGGCGCGGAGCTTATCCTGATTGGGATGATGCTGCAGGCACCAAGCTGGCTTATTGTTGCCAAGCTTGGATTTATTGCGGTTTTTCTTTTGTTAACAAGCCCCGTTGCGACTCACGCCATTGCACATGCTGCCTGGGTGAGTGGGCTTGCACCTCTTTGCGGTAGAGACTTGCATTATGAAGATGAGGAGCAAGCTCAATGATGTTTCCGTTCACCTTTATTGCTTCAGTTACGACGGCTGTCGGGGATAGTGTTGATGTGCTAATAGTTGAGCAGACTCAATTTGCGACCCAGTTTAGCTGGGCCCTCCTGCTTAATCTCGCATTGTTAACGATGCTTGTATTGGTTGCCTGGCAAGCGATGAAATCACGGCATTTGTTTGCTGTGGTCATGTTATCTGGAATTTATTCACTGTTGTCTGCTGCGTTTTTCGTCTCGCTTGATGCGGTGGATGTTGCTTTTACTGAAGCCGCTGTCGGCGCCGGTATTTCTACAGTTTTGATGTTAGGTGGTATGTTATTGACCAGCCGACGAGAAAAACCGTTACACCCGGGCCGCACACCGGTGGCATTGTTGACTGTGTTCGCAGTGGGTGGTGCGCTTTTTTATGCAACTATTGATATGCCCGCTTTTGGGGATCCCAATGCGCCAGCGAACCGTCCCGGCTCTGTCGGCGCGCAATATGTTGACCGCACACCAAAAGATATTGAAGTTCCCAATATTGTTACTGCTGTACTGGCAAGCTATCGAGGGTTTGATACGCTTGGGGAAACTTTAGTGATTTTTACAGCTGGTATCGCTGTGTTTTTGCTCCTGGGTCCAGGGTCAGCACGAGGAGGCCGTGAGATCGCTGATACTGATGACGATCAAGACGGAGGGGCTACCTGATGGACCACATTATCCTCCGGGTGACGACAAAGCTTCTCTTTGCACCTATTCTTCTGTTCGCGCTTTATGTGCAATTTCATGGCGATTACGGCCCCGGTGGCGGTTTCCAGGCTGGCGTTATTTTCGCTGTATCGTTTATTCTACACTCACTGATTTTTGGTTTAGACCAAACACGCAAAGCGATTCCCCAGCGCGCCCTTTTATATGTGATGGTGCTTGGCATCCTGTTTTATGCGGGCACGGGCGTTGTCACCATGCTGCTTGGCGGTAATCTCCTGGCCTATGATGTTTTGGTACCAAACTCGACGCACCACGCCGGTCAGCATTATGGCATCCTGCTTGTTGAATTCGGGGTAGGGCTAACGGTTTTTTCTACGATGCTGACAATTTTCTACCAATATGCTGGCCGTGAGCCGGAAATCGATTCGGAAGATTGGTAGATGCTGCAATTTATACTTGAACGTTATAATTACTGGATCGTCATCATTCTGATGATGACCGGGCTATATATTGTTTTCTCGCGAGGCAATCTTGTGAAAAAGATAATTGGTCTGAATATTTTTCAGACCTCTGTTTTTATTTTTTACATCACTATCGGAAAGATAGCAGGAGGTACTGCACCGATTTTTCTGGATGGGCATGGTGATGAAGGCGACCATGGTGAAACAGATACCCATGGCGATATTGAAGAATATGCAGCCGGTCAGACTTCTGATGCTATCGGGAATGAAATATCTACAGTTGATGACGCTCATGGTGGTGTTGACAAAATACTCTCTGACAAATTGACCGCAGGGGGTGTTGATCATACTGCACATGGAGAAATCGATCTTTCCACAGCGTTAACCCCGGATGTGATTGGCGCCGATGGGGAGAATCTCCATGGTAAGATCGCAAATCAATTTCCTGGCGTTTCCAATGACATCAAAGAGCTACTCTCAACCGGTGGTCATGTAGCTGAAAACAATTCTGTTCATGATTTGCCAGATGCTGCCTTGTTGAATGATTTAAACGCCAAGATCAGCAATAATGCATTATCAGATGCTAAATCAATCCTGCAAGATGGTGCAATTAACCTTGAGGCAGGTGCTATTGATATCGCTGATGCATTGGTGGCAGAAGCTGAAAAGCAAGATGCGATAGAACATGCCGCTGACGGTGCTCACCATGGGGTTCAGGTTGCAGCTGATGTTATTTATACTAACCCGCTGCCCCATGTGCTTATCCTTACGGCTATTGTTGTAGGGGTTGCTACAACTGCTGTTGGTTTGGCGCTTGCTGTTCGTATTCGTGAAGCATACGGCACTATCGAGGAAGATGAGTTGGAAGCAGCAGATGATATTGCTGAATTCGGGCGTGCGCGTTCCTTTGTTACGGAGGAAACGCAATGAACTTCATAGAGCAACTTCCTGCGCTTCCGATCATTACGCCATTATTGCTGGCCCCGATTACGATTCTTTTGCCAAAGGGTCGTGTTTCCTGGTTATGGGCGACGGCTATCTCTTGGCTTGTGTTCTTTTTCTGCGCAAATTTGTTGTATCAGGTTTATTTGAACGGCCCAATTTCCTATGAGCTTGGTAATTGGGCGCCACCAATAGGGATTGAGTACCGTGTTGATTTGGCCAACGCGTTGTTGCTCTTTTTGGTGTCCGGGATAGGTTCTCTGGTTTTTCCGTATTCCTATCACTCGATTATGGCCGAGATAGATGAACGTCAGTCCCCGACCTTTTTTGCCGCGTTGTTATTGTGCATGACGGGTCTTCTCGGAGTTACCATTACTGGTGATGCGTTCAACGTGTTTGTATTTCTCGAGATTTCATCGCTATCAACTTATGCTCTTGTGGCTTTGGGGGCTCGTCGCGATCGGCGCGCGCTGACTGCAGCCTTCAACTATCTTGTGATGGGTACGATCGGGGCGACATTCTTTGTCATCGGTATAGGCCTTCTCTACCAAGCAACCGGCACACTCAACATGGCTGACCTTCAGGCACATTTACTTGAGATGGATAACCGTATGGTGCAATCAGGTTTTGCGTTTATCCTGGTGGGGATGGGCTTGAAGCTTGCGATGTTCCCACTGCATTTGTGGTTACCAAATGCATACGCTTACGCGCCCTCAGCGGTATCTGCATTTCTTGCGGCAACTGCTACTAAAGTTGCCGTCTATGTTTTAATCCGCTTTTTCTACTCGATATTTCATGCATCCTATGGAAATGATCTTGGATCACTCTTTGCCGCACTTCAATTTGTAGTGCTGCCAGTTGCTGTCGTCGGTATGTTTATCGCGTCTTTCGTTGCGGTATTTCAAGACTGCATCAAACGCATGCTCGCTTATTCTTCAGTGGCACAAATTGGCTATATGTTACTGGGGCTTTCTCTTGCAACGGAATCTGGTTTGACCGCAACGATGGTCCATATGTTCAACCATGCCCTGATGAAGGGGGCTTTGTTTATGGCGGTTGGCTGCGTCGTGTTGCGTCTTGGTGGACATACCATCAAAGAATTTGAAGGCCTTGCACACCGGATGCCCTGGACAATGGCAGCGTTTTTGATTTCCGGCCTGTCATTGGTGGGCGTGCCATTGACCGTGGGGTTTATTTCCAAATGGCTATTGCTACAGGCAACGTTTGAATCCGGGCAATGGATTGCTTCATTTCTGATTGTTGCAAGTTCGTTGATAGCGGTAGTTTATATAGGACGTATCATCGAGGTGATGTTGCGTTCGCCTGACCCGGATAATCCTGTCGTTGCTGTCAAAGAAGCGCCGTTGGCGATGCTGATCCCAATGTGGATCTTAGTTGTTGCAAATATCTATTTCAGTCTACAGACAAATTTGACTGTAGATATCGCCCAAGGGGCGGCGGAAGCGTTTAATATGGTTTCCGAGGGAGCGCTATAATTATGCCTATTTCCCCTGGCTTAGCGATTCCGCTCACACTTCTTGTTCCCGTGCTTGGGTTTTTGGCTATTTGGGCTTTGGACAAATCTCCAAATTTGCGTGAAGCAGCAACCCTGACCACAGGTGGTGTTCTTCTTCTCTTGGTTTTGATCATCTTTACCGCGGTTGGACAAGGGGACACTCCCGGATTCATTTTACTAACGGTGATCGATGGACTGAACATAGAGTTTCGAGTGGAGCCATTGGGAGCTTTGTTTGCCCTGATTGCCAGTGGTTTATGGATTATTAATTCGCTCTATTCCATCGGTTATATGAGGGGAAACGGTGAAAACCATCAAACTCGTTTTTATATGTCTTTTGCGATCGCCATCGCGTCTGCCATGGGCATCGCTTTTGCGGCTAATCTTTTTACACTCTTTATCTTCTATGAAGTGCTAACGCTCTCTACTTTTCCGTTAGTCACCCATAAAGGCAATGATGCGGCGCGGCGCGGCGGTCGCATCTATCTTGGTATATTAATGGGGACATCAATAGGGCTCCTTCTCCCGGCAATTGCCTGGACCTATGTGATCACTGGCGGCGGTGATTTTCAGCTTGGTGGTATCCTGGCGACCCATAGTGATCAGGTTGGGCCGCTGCTTCCGGTTTTGTTGGGGCTTTATGTTTTCGGTATTGGTAAGGCAGCTCTAATGCCTATTCATCCGTGGCTACCCAATGCGATGGTTGCGCCGACGCCAGTTTCCGCTTTTCTTCATGCGGTTGCTGTGGTGAAGGCCGGTGTGTTTTCGGTCCTGAAAATTGTCATCTATATTTTTGGTATTGATCTGTTGAGTGATACCGGTGCATCGACAATTTTTATGTGGCTTGCAGCAGGCTCCATCCTGCTCTCTTCTATGATTGCTATGAACAAGGATAATTTAAAGGCGCGGCTCGCTTATTCTACTGTTAGTCAATTATCCTATGTGACGCTTGGTGCGATGTTAGCCACACAAGCAGGCATTATGGGGGGCGCTATGCAAATTGCGATGCATGCGCTTGGTAAAATGACCTTGTTTATGTGCGCCGGGGCAATTTATGTGGCAACCCACAAACAATATATTTCAGAGATGCGAGGATTAGGCCGTAAGATGCCTTTAACTTTCGGGATCTTTTTTATAGGCGCAATGTCAATTATCGGTTTGCCGCCCATGGGAGGATCCTGGCCAAAATTCTTCTTAATGTTAGGCGCGGTTGATGCAGGTCAAATCGCTATTATTGTGGTGCTGATGATCTCCTCGATCTTTAACGTTATCTATTTGCTATCGATTCCGGTACAGGCCTTTTTGATGGAGAGTGACGATAGTTCTGCAAAACCCAAAGGAGCGGGTGGAGCAATTGTGCACTGGGGGCAATTAAAAGAGGCGCCTCTTTGGTGCATTCTGCCGCCGTTGATGACGGCAACAGGTACACTGATTTTGTTTTTTGCCGCTGGCTGGCTCTACGATTATCTCCTGCCTTTGACAGGGGGAACATCCTGATGGTTACTGCTATTATTGATACGTCATGCCCGTTATGCGGTGACAAAATGCACCCATGGCTAACGATTCCTGGCGATTGGCAAAAGCCGGAGCGCGATAGAAAGTTCGATGCTTTTTGGTGTGAGGCTGACAAGTTTGGAAAAGTATGCCCGAATCCTTCGCCTGAGGTTCTTGCTGACCATTATGATATTTCTAACTATTATACTCGCACCAGTAAGCTTGATGGACAAAAAGCAACTTTCTCTTTTTTGCAGAAGGTTTTAGCCAATATTGCGTTTCGCTTTGACCGCGGAGCTCAACGTAATGAGAATTTGATCGCGGACAGGCTAGGCTCAAAACCTCAAAGAGTGCTTGAGATTGGCTGCGGACATGGCGATAGGGTTATTCCACTCGCTCGTCTTGGTCATGAATGTATCGGTATTGAACCTGATCCAAATTCTAATGCTCGCCAACCAGGTTTTGAATTAACTGTTTATGACGGTACCGCGGAAAACCCGCCTGAGGAACTTAAGGGTGAGAAATTTGATTGTGTGATCATGAGTCATGTTCTTGAACATTGTCTTGATCCGATTGCTGCGCTGAACTCGGTAAAGACGTTTCTACAGCCTGATGGATTTGCCTATATCGAAGTTCCAAATATTGCGTGTGCTGATTTTAAGTTTAGCAAATTAGCCTGGCCCCATCTTGATGTGCCGCGACATTTGAATCATTTTAGTGAAAAAAGTCTGCGGACGATGTTGGCACATTCCGGTTTTGCGTCCCCGAATATCGACTATGCCTATTATTACCGCCAGATGCAGCCTGAGTGGAATAAGTTTAATAAACCCATCGTTCAGTTTTACCGCGATCGAAATGCGATCAAGTGGTCACCCAAAGATCTGGGTTGGCTTTATAATTGGGGTTTTCTGGCCGTAACGGCTTTAGCACCGAAGAGTTTC
>CAZGVP010000046.1:0-12916 GCA_964529135.1 uncultured Caulobacterales bacterium
GCATTGTCGGACATTGCGTGGGCATCTTTGGAATTGTCCGCAATCTCCTTAATCGTTGCGGTCATCTCCTCTCCGGCACTAGCAACTATTGTGGCATTGGTGGTCGATTCCTCCATGGCAGCAGCCACGTTAGAAAGGTTTGAATTCATCTCTTTAATGTAAGCGTATGAGAACGATTCTGGAACATTATTTGATGAAAATTTCCTTTGGAGAGGCAATGAATGCAGCTGCTCAGCTTTGCTGCTATTGAAACTTTGTTAAGTTACCTTAATGATTGGCGCAATATAATGTCACCAACACAAATAAAATCGATGAAAATATCTTGGGTTGGCGCCTCTGCCACACAATATTCCCATATAGCCACATTATTGTCATATATCGTCCCAGTTTCTGCCACGGAAAATGTGTTTTTTATGATCGTTATTCATGGGCAATCGCAAATTACGCAATAACAGAGAAGGGCAACTAAATGTTACCAAAATTTGAAGTTTATAGAGATAAGTCGAGTGAATTCCGGTTTCGCCTTTTGGCAGGAAATGGGGAAAACATACTTTTCAGTGAAAGCTACAAAGAAAAGCGTAGCGCTTTTAATGGTATTGCTTCAATCAAAAAGAATTGTTTACTGGCAGAGCGCTTTGTAAAAAAGAATTCTATTGATGGTAAACGATATTTTTTACTAAAAGCTGCCAACCATGAAGCCATTGGAAAATCAAGAAATTACGAGAGTGATAGCGAAGTTGATGCGGGTATTGCTAATGTTGTATCTAATGCGCCTGTTGCCGAAGTGGTGGACATCACAAAACGTATTCGTAGTTCGCAAGCTGCATAGCTAGAGTTTTATATGGGCAGCAACAATAGGCATGGATTCGAAATGGGGACTTAAAGTTTCGGATTCATAGATCGGTTTAAGTGTATGTCTGTATAAACGCACGACCCGTAAATCGGGTTGTGCGTTTTTTCTTGTGTGAGTATAGCTAGTATGAAAAAACTCTGTAATGTCCGATTCATCTTTTAAGCAGCATCCAACACGTATTCGTTTTGTGCATCTTTCCGATCCGCACTTACAGATTGATGAAAACCCCTCTGCACTACAGTTGATAAGCAAGCGCTTACTTGGCTGGTCAAATTGGCGACGTAATCGCCGTCATCATCACCGCGCAGAAATATTAAATAAGATCACTGATGATATAAAAAGACAGGCACCTGACCTGACCTTACTAACCGGGGATGTTGCCAATATTGCATTGCCGGGAGAGTTTGCGGCAGCTCAAAAATGGATTGGTTCTCTGGGGTCATCGGAGCAAGTATTATTTGTGCCTGGCAATCATGATACCTATGTACCGGTACCATGGGACGAGGGTCTTGGCCGCATAGCACACTATATGAATGGCATGCGACTTGGGGGTGAGTCAGGTCCAGCAACAAACTTTGACGATTTTCCTTATTTGCGACAGATTGGGCCATTTCGTTTTATTGGCCTCAATTCTTCTCCCAGCACTCTTCCGGGGCTTGCAACAGGTGCTATTGGATCAGATCAAATGCAACGTCTACAGACCATGCTGGTAAAACCCGATAGCCAACCGTGTTTTACAGTACTGCTGTTGCATCACCCTGCAGTAAAGGGTGTCGTGAAGCGACGTAAAGCTCTGGATGATGATGCCGCGTTAACACAGCTCATTGAGCGGTCAGCTGTCAATCTGGTTGTACACGGTCATGCTCATTATCCCTGTTTTACCGAGATAATTGGGAGGACAGGTGTGGTGCCTCATATTGGTGTTGCCTCTGCTTCATATGCGGGTAAGGGGGAAAAACCAGATTCAAATGGATATCGTCCAGCCGCACAATATCATCTTTACACAGTCGAAAAAAATGACGGTGATTTTTCTATGAATCTCGAAGTGCGCGGTATCGACCTGGCAACCAATGAGGTTGATACCGTAAAGATTGTTAATTTTTAGGATTGTCTTTGTTGTCATTAGTTGAGACGCCTTTGTTAGGCGTTGTGTTGACTGTTAATGAAAATACATCTGGCCGTGCGTAATGACCGGTGACATCGAAATCCATTTTTCCACGGGTGATATCGGCAAAATCAAGCTCCGCTGTGATAATAGCTTCACTTCCAAAAACGGGTCCAGCTAACACTTCGCCTAATGGAGAGATAATCAAGCTACCACCATTAATCAAAACTGTTTCTGGAGTGTTTCCCTGAACGGGTTCATAATCGTCAGGCGCGTCCCTACGTTGTAGAAATTGTGATGCCGACACTACAAAACAACGCCCTTCCAAGGCGATAGTGGTCATTGTCGCTCCCCAGTTTGGGCGATCATCAACCGTTGGTGTGCAGTAAATTTCAACACCTTGGGCATATTGGCTCATGCGTAGCATGGGCATATAATTTTCCCAGCATATCACTGAAGATAGGCAGCCGCTTTTTGTTTTGTAGATATCAAGCGTAGCACCATCCCCAAACCCCCAAATTAAACGTTCCGCAGCAGTTGGCATTAATTTGCGGCGTTTGCCAACTAACCGGCCATCGCTGGAGAAACAAAGGGCGCTACAATAAAGTGTTCCTCCATTTTTTTCGATAGCGCCAACAATAATATCTGTATGGTGATCTTTAGCCAGTTTGGCTATTTGAATTGTTTCTGGTCCGGGTATGGAAATTGCAGCATCGTAGTAACGGCGAAACCAGTCTCGTCCTTCTGAACTGCGAGACCCAACTGGCGCTCCAAAATGATGGCCCTTGGGGTATCCTCCAATAAAAGCCTCAGGAAAAACAACCAGGCGCGGCGTATTCTTATCGAGATTACTTACAGCATCGGCTAAAAGGGCAGCAAGTTTTTCCAGCGTGCCTGGCGTATCAAAAAGAATTGAGCCGGCCTGAACACTGGCAGCATGAGTTACTCTGTTGCTTCTTGCCATTTGCGTCCCTCGGCGAATGTTTTAAAATAATCATAGGTTTCATCTTCAGCGATTGATGCCGCGCGCTTCCACATGTGGGCACTATCTCTATTCAATAATTTACCTTCTGGGGACAGGACGAGAACAGTTGGTGTGCCAATTATTTGATGTATGCCAAATCGTTTTGCTACATCAAGATTTCTATCGCGTTTTCCTACGTCGATATAACGGAGCTCATAATTATCTTGAATGAGTGATTGAAATTCTGGTTTTTCGAAGCGTGCTGCCAAACCCCGGCTGTCGTGACACCAGTTTGCGCCAAGAACAAGCAGGGGTTTTTTGCCTGAAATCATTGCCATGGCTAGAGCGCTATTAGCATCTGCCATTGCATCGCGGGTTTTGTCATAGGGGCGGGGTTCGTCATGATTATTTTTATGATGCTTATTAGCTGTTTTTCGCTTTTTTGTTTTTTCCTCTTTTACGTTGATAGAAAGCTGCTCCATGGCAATACGAAAAAGTTGCCCTTCAATTGGCATTATGCGACCAGATTGAGCGTTCGCAGAAGAAATACCCGCAGTCAGGGATGCTGATAGCAATAGGGCGAATAGATATTTCAAGGATGTAAATGTCATTAGAAACGGCCTGTCTCGTTTAGAGGGAGTCTGTGGTTTATAACATAGATGGAGGTAGCGTTGTAGGAAAAGGCATAAATCGCAATTGGAGCTTAGGCTTAATACAGCGTGAATAAAGGCGAGATCTGCAGTGATTTTGACGCGAGCTCTGAGGTTAGTAATTCTAGATAGTGTAACATGCTGATTTGTTTATCCAAAATAACCTGATAACCGCGCTATTGCTTCGGCCAGAACACTTTCTTTTTTGCAAAAACAGAAGCGGACAAAATGGCGGGGTGGTGTTGATAACTTATGATGATAAAAAGCAGATAATGGGACAGCTGTTACACGGGCTTTTTCAGTGATGTCCTTACAAAAATCCATATCATCGAGGCTGCTTAAGTTTCTAATGTCCACTGTTATAAAATAGGTCCCATCACAAGGCAAAACCTTGAAACCAAGATTGCTAAGGCCCTTCATTAGAAAATCTCTCTTTGTCTGCATTTGTGATGTGAAATTTTGATAATAACTATCATCAAAATCTAACCCATGCGCCACAGCAAGCTGAGTATGTTCAGGGGTTGTATACCCCAGAAACTGGCGAGCTTTAGTAATTGCGCTGACAAGTGGTTCGGGCCCACTCAGATAGCCAATCCGCCATCCGGTCAAAGAGAATGTTTTTCCGGCAGAACCGATCCGAACACAGCGTTCGCGCATATCTGGCAACGTCATTAAAGGGATATGTGGAATTCCATCAAAGGAAAGATGTTCATAGACTTCATCGCAGATGACATTGAGATCGTGGTTCAGCGCTATGGTGGCAATGATTTCAAGTTCGGTTCTATCGATCACTTTGCCAAGCGGATTGTGAGGTGAATTGATGGTGATAAGGCGGGTGCGTTCTGTGATGGCTGTCTTCAGCTTATTGGCACTTATATGCCAATTTGGTGGGTCAAGATCGATAATGACCGGGGTCGCTCCGGCGGCTTCCACCATTGGTGCGTAACTATCATAATAGGGGGCGAATAATATGGCTTCATCCCCGGGTTTGAGCAAAGCTAAAAAAGATGCGGCCAAGGCTTCTGAAGCGCCCGAAGTGATGAGCACTTCTTTTTCTGGGTTGATGTCTAGATTATAAAACCGTTTGTTCGCACGGGCTACAGCCTGCCGAAGAATCGGCACTCCTGTCACGGGGGCGTATTGGTTATTGCCATTAATCAGTGCATTCGCGGCAAAGTGTAAAATCTCTTCAGGTCCAGCTTCATCAGGGAAGCCCTGACCGAGATTGATTGCATCATGCTTATTTGCAAGCGCTGACATGACCGCAAAAATGGTCATTGGGCGCTCGGTGAAGACAGGATTAAAATTAGGTGTTTGTCTGGTGCCCATGAATACCACTAACTCCTGAACGAGCCTCATTATTTATCGCTATTTAGTGCCAGGTAGAATATCCGGTATTTGTGGCGGACTCAAAGGGTCGACGCAACGTATATAAAATTATAAGACTTTTTATGGATGTCGCAAATTTGATATTCCCAATAGTGGAAGCGCAGATTTTAAAGCGTTCGCTAGACTAGTCCGCGTCTCGGGATCACAGCCGAAATTATAGTGAAGCTTTGAGTTTCCTTTCGCATCCTGCCAATCGACTATGACTTCACTGTGATCTGTCAAATATGATTCACAGTGGTCTGGGTCGATCAAGAGAAGTTCGCCTAAGGGCCTATACTCGTTCAAGTGCTGTCGAAACTGCACTACTTTATCAACTGAAAGCTGAGTCTGTCTTTTTGAATCTTGCCAATCGGTGTAATCACCCGCCCAATATCCTTCCTCAACAAACGTTATACCATTGTATTTAACAGTGACTTTGACTGTGTAACAGTCACCACAAAAAGGCCCGGGTCTTGTCTCGTAAGCGATCCACTCTTGACCTTTGCCTAAGAGCACCTCTTCAGAGTCACTAACATGACTGCATGCGACAACAAAGCATGCGAGAAAACAAACTGCTAGCCAACTCCTGTATCCTGATTGAAGGTTCATGGAACAATCCTTTCACCTAGATTTGAAATACTATCATAAAAACACTTTCTTGGTGTGGAAAAGTTCAGTGTTTTCCTCGGTCTTTCATTTAATTCTGCTGCAAAGCGATCAAGATCAGCTTGTGAGTGCACTGACAAGTTTGTTCGCTTCGGAAAATACTGCCGCAACAATCGGTTAGTGTTTTCATTCGAACCGCGCTGCCATGGGCTTTGCGGATCACAGAAATAGACATCGACATCTGTCGCTTCTGTGAAACGGCGATGCGCCGCCATCTCCAAGCCTCGATCCCAAGTCAAGGATTTAAGCAAATGTGCCGGCATCCTCTTGGCTTGCCTAATAAGCGCTGAAATCACTTCATCCGTGTTTTTGCTATTTACCTTCACTAGCACGCAATAGCGGGAATGCCTTTCAACCAATGTTGCGATATAGCTTCTTCCAGTTCCAGCAATTAGGTCGCCTTCCCAGTGACCGGGAATAGCCCGGTCTTCAATAGAAGCGGGACGCTCGCAAATGGATACAGCATCAACGATCTGCCCGCGAGAAGCCCCTTTGCTGGTTGAATGCCGTGATCTTCGGATTGTACGCTTTGATCGCAAATGCGCCATAAGCTCTTTCTTCAGTACGCCGCGCGCCTGAATGAATAGACTTTTGTAGATCGTCTCATGCGACACCCATTTATCCTCGTCGTGAGCAAACTCCCGTTTAAGCCAGTCCGCTATTTGTTCAGGTGACCAATTGACCTTCAGCTTCTCGGTCACTACGCAACGCAGCCACTTATTGCCTGCAAGCTTACACGCTTTTGGTCGTCGTGACATGTTCCATGCACGCTGTTCAGCAATTGTAGCTCGATAGGTGGTTCTTCCACCATTGCGGCGTACTTCACGGCTTATGGTCGATGCCGCCCGCCCAATCGCATCAGCAATAGCACGAATGTTCCAGCCTTGAGCGAGCCCGCGGGAAATATCCTCACGTTCGGATAATGTCAGCGATTTTGGATGTCGTTTACGTTCAGGCGGCCTGATACCACCAGTGCGAGACAGAACCAGATAAATTGCTGATGATGTTTTATCGAATGCTCTGCTAATAGCTTTGAGGGATTCACCTTGGCTCCATCGAGCCCACAAATCTTCAGTTTGTTCAATGGTTAGATATCGACGCGGCTTCCTTGCCATATTGTATGCGCTCCTTCTTTGCGATTAAAGAACTTACGTTGCGTCGACCCTTTGAGTCCGCCGTGCTTTTATTCTACTATTTCTGATGAAACGGTGAGGGCAAGAAATACCTTGCCTTCCCGGGTCATTTCGTTATCACAGAGAGCCTAATTGGGCGGGTATAGCACAATGGTAGTGCAGCAGCCTTCCAAGCTGAATATGCGGGTTCGATTCCCGCTACCCGCTCCACTCCCCCAATTAATAAAAACCCTCAATTTAGTAGAGCATTATTGTTATTGAGTCTGTAATGCTCAAAAATTTTGGTTTTCGCCGAGAATTCGGCCACCCTGGCTGGTGGTATCATCATTGCGATAATCACATTGTAACAGGCCAGACCTCCAACCAGCTTGATAGGATTTATCGTCATTAAAGGCGATATCATCGCGGACCCGTTCGGTTGAGAAGCTTTTTTCAGCCTCCTGCGCGGTCGCACAGCCATCACTGAACCCGGCAATATATCCCGGTTCTTCTTGAAGGGCTGCAAAGTCAGTAGTCGCGCATCCGCTGATGCAAATTGCGATGGTTAACCCTGTTAAGGTTTTAAAAAGGTATTCTGAAATCTGGCTCATAAACATAAATCCCACAACTGTTCCTGATGATATCATGATTATTCTATCAGAGCTTCCAGCCCGGGTCTTGCTAAATGTCTACTTTCAGAGCGTTTTGCAATCGATCCTTAACCGTAATGTGCCAAAATATATCTGATTTCGGCAATTTTGGACCCTTTTTCATGGCGCAATATCTAATGGACCCCATTGCAAGTGACCGCGATACGGACCCGCAACATAGTTCGAGTTCTATGAGTGACTTGTTGCAAGACAGGGACGATTTACCTATTGGAGATAATGAGCAAACAGACACTATTGGTAGCAAGAACCTACCCGCATTAAGCGGTGCCCGTATATTAATGGCACGTAAGCTGGCGGATATCGTTGTGTTGCCAGTAGAGCATATTTCAGCAAATGAACGCTCGCTCACCGGCGATATCTTATTACAGGTCCTCGATAAGGTCGAATACGCTCTTCGAATCGACGTTGCTGAACGTGTTGCGCGGGTCCCTGAAGTTCCCGATGTCTTATTGCGTGGATTGTTGCTGGATGTTCCGGAAGTGGCTGAGCCAATATTACGCGATGCAGAGACTATATCTAATTCTCTTTTGATAGATTGTGCGCGTCATGGAGACACTGCCCATCGCACAATGATGGCGAGGCGTTATGGTCTTGCTACTGAAGTCATAGATGTAATGCTTGATTATAATGAACCAGACGTTGCCAAAATGATTTTACGACGCGAGGAAACTGTTCTTTCTCAGCATTCTGTTGAGCGACTGGTGAGCCGCTCAACGATTGATGAAACGTTGCAGGGCTTGTTGCTTCGGCGCGAGGAATTGGAGCCTGCCCAAGGGTTTATGATGTTCTGGTGGGTGAAGAGTGAGCACCGTCGCCGCATTCTTACCAGGTTTTCTCTTGATCGCGGTATTGTGCAGGAGGCGTTGGAAGGGGTTTATCCGATTATAAGAGGTGTTGAAACACCTGACCCGTTGGTCAAGGAAATTTTGGCATTGAATGATCGACGGCATCGTCCACGCGGGATTGACGGTGAGAGTATTTCAATGGAGGTAGTCAAGCGTACATTAGCGTTAGCGCGACAATACCCATCTGAGGAAATTATAGAGGCTTTGTCGATGATTGCTGGAATTTCCCGTGAGCTTGCTGCTCGTATTTTACGTGACCCAGGTGGAGAGCCATATGCGGTTATGTGCAAGGGACTTGGTATTCCTCGTGCTGAGTTTTTTGATTTCCTGTGTGGCCGGGCTGAAGGTGTGTTGGATGATGGTGGAGAAAGCGCCATGGATGTGGATCGCGCAGAAGAGTTGCTGGATGTTTTTGACCGGATGGCGCGCGATTTTGCGCGAGCAGTATTGCGTTATTGGGACTGGAATGGAAACCCACGTATAGCACGTATTACAAAGTTACTCGCTGAAAACAGCCCAATAATAGAATAGTACAGGGTTATTGAAATTTAGATCTGTAGTTAAGTGCGTTTTAAGTAAGTTATGGAATAACAAATCAGCATCGGTGGTGGCCTTGCGTATTTTGGTTGCTTCCGGTGTCAACATTTTCATTATAATTTAATAGAAATGCATCTAGCGCTGCTCGCTTCAGCTTAATATCTGTGTGACATGGTTGGCTTCGATGGCGAATTAAACCATGGAAGGCAGATTTTGTCAGCAATGCGGGTAATTGTATTTGCATCCCAGAAAGGCGGTTCAGGAAAAACCACCTTATCCGGGCATATCGCAGTAGAGGCGCAACGTCAGGGCGCGGGGCCTGTAGCTGTGATTGACGCGGATCCACAAGGCTCACTTGCGAAGTGGTGGAATGTGCGGGCTGAACAGACCCCCGCATTCATTCAGTCAGTTTTTGCAAACCTGTACCGGGACCTTGATATGGCCAGAAAGGATGGCTTTCGTCTTGTCGTGGTCGATACACCGCCAGCAGTGACACGTGCTATATCAGAAGTAGTGGCATTTGCTGATTTGGTGGTGGCGCCAACGAGGCCGTCTCCTCACGATATGCGTGCAGTTGGTCCAACTGTGGATATTGTTGAAGGTCGGGGCAAGCCTCTGATTTTTGTAGTCAACGCTGCAACGCCGCGTGCCCGTATTACTTCTGAAGCGGCAATTGCATTATCTCAGCATGGCACAGTGGCGCCCACTATTGTTCATCAACGTGTCGACTTTGCTGCAAGTATGATTGATGGACGTACCGTAATGGAAATTGATCCTGTCTGCCGTTCAGCTCAGGAAATTAGTCAACTTTGGCGCTATTTTGTGGAAAGATTACAGCGAGTTGAAGGGTATCATGAATCGATACGCGATCAGTCAATGCAAAACACACAACAGTCTACTTTAGCCCCGATCGGACCTCTTGTTGGAGCATTTGCCAGCCGCCGATTTGGCAGGCGTACGGGCTAATGGCTGCATCTGTCTTAAAAGCTGAGTTGATAAAAGATTGCACGTATCGATCTGCGGTTCCGGTGAAGCGTTTTGCAAGCCTTGACGCTGGATTATTGGCCCGCAAGGGGGATGCGCGACCTTCCCTTTCTCAAGAAACTAAAATACTTGCAGATGCTGGTTTTTTTGAAATGCCTCCCCAAACTGATCCAGGCCCTAAGCTTGATCAAGTCAAACAATCAAAGGATCTTACGTCTATAGACCCTGCTTCCAGATCTGAAATGAATTCAAAACGTGTAAGAAGCGCAGCGAATGGAAGGCATCAGCCCCAGTTGGCAAGAATTGCTTTTGGTATGCAGATACCTGATTTTTTGCGGTTGAAGATGGCTGGTGTAATGTTGGAAAAACCTTGCCGTGAGATTGTACACGAGGCTATCAGTCAGTACCTTGATCAACACAATATGAGACGTTTCGATGCATGCCCATGCTTTCATGTAGAACCGAATAAAAAAGACAGCTAACATACCTGGTTAATGGATGAGTAAATTAAGGTAATAATTTGCTCTAAAGCCTCTTTCCGCAAAGCAGTAGCGTTTGGCCCCTTATTTATGGGTAAATTTCTAGCTATGGTGAGCATGTGTTCTTGTTCTTTGTGACGTATGTTTTCATTGAGGGTTGCGTCTTACACAAAGAGCATGAATCGCATTCAAGCCGGGCCCTTGAGGGGCTCATATCACCATGCAGATTTGGGTTTATGGAGTTCCACAATTTGTGATGCATTTACTTCCGGGAATGGATGGCGGGAAGGTTAGTAATTATTGTTGAATGGTGATTTCCCAAACATGGGCGAGAGCCAGTATTTTTACAGTAAATTGGTCGAATTCCGTGCGAAAACCCTCTTGCCAGCCTAGAAACCTTGCGATAAGACAGCATTCTTCCGTTCGGGTTATTGCCCAGACTATGGAACGGGCGATTAGCTCAGTTGGTAGAGCGTCTCGTTTACACCGAGAATGTCGGGAGTTCGAGTCTCTCATCGCCCACCATTTTTATATCTCATGGTGTAATGAAGTGCTTGCGATGGGGTGGTTTTGCCTGCAATGCGCTCGCGTTTTTGAGGGGTCTGATTTGGTTATCTTGGCTCGAGTGCTACTTGATTGAGCTCCACTTTTTAAGGTTTTGAACTCATTGACTGCCTCTTGCTTATCGTATGGCATTGGCCATGATTTTTCTTTAGATAAGGCATTCTTCTTCAAGAAGATAAGCAAGAGCTAAGTCTTTTTAGGTGGTAATGGAAAAAATCCACTCACGCGTTTCTTATAGGTTGCATACTCTGGATAGTTTCTTGTCATGGATCGTTCCAGCAATCCTTTGCCGGATAAGAAATACAAGAAGATAAACATTAATATTGGGCTGAGGATAGTCATCCAGCCATGGCTACTTTCCAAGGCTATCATTGTCAGGCCAAACCAGACAGCGCTGTCACCGAAATAATTAGGATGACGTGTCCAGGCCCAAAGACCTTGATCCATTAATTTTCCCTTGTTGGCAGGATCTTTCTTGAACGCCCGCAATTGTAGATCACCGATCGCTTCAAAGCTGAGCCCGATAGAAAATACCAGAATACCAGCATAGGCAAGAATCCCTAACGCTCCAGACCCTGTCCCAATGATGGTGTTCGCGTCAAATTGGCCAAGCTGAACAGGGAGTGAGACAAAAAATGAAACTATGCACTGCAAAAGATAAACAGTATACAGACTCTGAATTGCAAATTTTCTGTCATTACCGGCTTTGGCTCGCATTTTCTGGTAACGAAAATCTTCAGAGTGCCCTAAATTCCTAATAGCCAGGTAGGCTCCGAGCCTTGTCGCCCACAGTAATACTAATATTAGCAAAACTGTTGCCCGTGGATCGCTCACATCAACCCTCATCCAGGTTGCGATCGCTGGTATTGCCAATGATGGACCCCAAAGTATGTCGACAATACTCGCGTCTTTAACGATGACACTGATAACCCAGACTGCGAAAAACACGCTCAGGGAGATAGCAAAGTTAACGAGTAGGACATTAATGAGCATAGTTGCCTCTGTTTAGTTATTTGGATTATGCGCTGCCATTGACAATGAATGCACAATTGGTTGTACCGGATCCACCAACATTATAAGTGGCAACAGTTTTAGCACCTTCGACCTGATAATCACCGGCACGGCTTGTAACTTGTTTCGTCGCATCAAGTAACATTCGAACGCCAGTAGCCCCGACGGGATGGCCAAGTCCAATCAAGCCACCCGATGGATTTATGGGTATGTCGCCATCCATCGATATTCTTCCATCTTCTATCGCTTTCCATGCCTCACCTGGTGGTGTGATGCCAAAATGTTCGATGGCCATATATTCTGTAATGGAAAAGCAATCATGGGTCTCTATGGCGTCGAGATCACCTGGGCCACTTATCCCAGCGCGATTGTATGCATCGGTAATGGCTTTGCGGGTCCATGGAAGAGCGTAGGGCGCGCCCTCGCTTTCTTTCAATTTGCTTTCAAGCATCATCGGGGCTGTTGTGTGGCCCCAGCCTTTGATTTTTGCAATATTTTCCAGAGGCATGTTATGAGATTTTGCATAGGTCTTTGCCCGTTCTTCAGACGCCAGAAAAACTACAGCAGCACCATCGGTAACCTGAGCGCAATCTTGCCGCCGCATCCACCCTTCAATGACAGGGTTGGCTTCGTTATCAGGAGTAAAGCTTTTGTCAGTAAACGCCCAATTTCGTGTTTGTGCGTGGGGATTGCGTTTTCCGTTATCAAAATTAATTTTTGATATCTCCATCAGGTGTTCATGTTTGAGCCCGTAGCGGCGATCATATTCTTCAGCAAGGTTGGAGAACATGGATGGCCAGACATATTTTGCTTCTTGTGCCTCGCGTCCAACCCAGGCGGCAGCACCCAGATGGTCTGCTGCAGTGTTGCCGGGAACATTTCGCATGAGTTCAATCCCGGTAACGCAAGCCAAATCATATTGACCACTGCGGATATCGGCCATGGCAGCAAGTAAAGCTAATGAGCCTGATGCGCATGCGCCTTCATGCCGAGAAGCAGGCATTCCGGAAAAATCGTGATGGACATGCCCAAACCATCCTCCAAGCATGCCTTGGCCTGTAAAAAGTTCAGCTACAAAATTTCCTACGTGACCAACATCGATTTCAT
>CAZGVP010000047.1:0-12885 GCA_964529135.1 uncultured Caulobacterales bacterium
ATGCGTGAGCGTATTGAGTTTTCATTGCCACCATCTGCGCTCTCAATGGAGCCAGGCGATATTTTTATATTTTCAACTGGTGAGTTGATGCGCCAATTCCGTATAACGGAGATAGAAGATAGTGATAGTCGTCGTGTGGAAGCGGTGCGTGTGTCGCCATCGGTTTATGAAGCGCCCTCGGGCAGTGCAATTTTTCGATCGGGGGGGCGCGGGCTTTCTGCGCAAGGGCCTGTTGATTGTGAGTTGTTTGAATTGCCGATGCTTATCGATGGGGAACAATCGGGTGCCCCATGGTTTGCCGCTTTTGCCAACCCTTGGCCCGGCGGTGTCGCGTTGTATCGCAATAGTGGCAGTGATGTGTTTGCGGGCCGCACTTTGGTCCCAGCTATTCTTGGTCGTCTCGAATCCGACCTTGCCCCGGCATATGGTGGGCGATGGGTAAATCAGACACTTCAAATACGCATTAGCCGTGGTTTTCTATCAAGTCGCGATCGATTAGAGGTTTTGGCAGGAGCAAATGCACTCGCGGTGGAATCGCAAAATGGAGCTTATGAGGTTATTCAGTTTCGCGACGCCGATATCGTTGGCGATAAAATGTGGGAATTATCAATCTTATTGCGGGGGCAAGCGGGTAGTGAGGAAGAGGCTATGGCGGGCGCACGCATTGTAATATTGACGCCACACTCGGGTAATGGCTTGATCCAGCCTGATAGCTCACTTGATATGGTGAACCAATCCACGTCTTGGCGGGCCGGGCCGGAAACCCTATTGCCATCAGACACGGTGTTTGTCGATAAAACTCAGATACTGACAGGGCGTAATCTTAAGCCGCTGGCACCGGTCCATATGCGCTTTAACGTGGTGGATGGTGATTTACATGTCTCGTGGACAAGGCGAACGCGCCTTGGGGGAGACAATTGGGCCGTGGAAGAGGTGCCTTTGGGAGAGATGTTTGAGCGATATCGGGTTGAAATTTTTTCCGATAATACCGTAATTCGCACGAGCGAGGTTGGGATCGCTGAATATCTCTATACCAGACAAGCACAAATGGGTGATTTGTTGGTTGCGCCGACGGACCCATCTTTTAGTGTGCGAGTTGCTCAATTATCAGATGCAGTGGGTGTTGGGTGTTGGTCTCGGCCGGTGCCATTGCCGCTTATTCCACTCTGATTGCACAATTGCAAAAATCCTTCTTTTCATGTGGAAATTTTTACAATTTGGTCTGTTTTTTGACGTAAAACACTTTTATCTGCAGAGAAATGTATCGTTCGCGACAGTATTCCGGAAATTAGAATGGCTGCGAGGGGAAAAGGGTAAACGTTGGTTAAGAACCCATATACGGTCTTGGGCGTGTCTCTATCGGCGAGTGATGGAGATATTCGCACGGCATTTAGATCCCTGGCGAAGGAATATCATCCTGACCGTAACCCCGATAATCCAGTGGCGGAAGAAAAATTCAAGGAAGTTTCTCGAGCCTTCGATATTATTGGTGATCCGGAGCGACGTAGAAAATTTGACAAGGGTGAGATCGATGCGGATGGAAAGCCTGCTGACCCGTTTGCACGTCAGTGGGGAGGTCGAGAAGGCGCAACCCAACGCGCCAAACAGCACCAACAAGGATCAACACCTTTCGGTGCGCGCCGCAGTAAGCCGCGTGCCGGGATGAATGGTGGGCCCGCAGCTCCAGGAGGGGGTCCCGGTGCGGGGGCTTCCTTCGATGATTTGAGTGATATTTTCGCTGATCTTTTCGGCGGACCGCGTGCAGAAACACAAGCACGAGGCCGTGATTTGCGATATCGCCTCGATGTTGAGTTTCTGGATGCCCTTCAAGGCGCCACCAAGCGGGTAACCATGCCCGATAGCCGCGTGCTTGATCTGGTTATTCCTGCCGGTTTGGAGGAGGGGCATACGTTACGTCTTCGAGGGCAAGGTGAGGCTGGGGAAGCTGGCGGTGCGGCGGGTGATGTTTATGTTGAAACCCGCATTCTCACTCATGATGTTTTTGAGCGTGAAGGCACTGATATTCATGTGGAAGTTTCTATATCGCTAACCGAAGCGGTGCTTGGCGGGAAGATCACGGTACCAACCATTGATGGTGATGTAACGGTGACTGTGCCAAAATCAGCCAATTCCGGCACTACCTTGCGATTGCGTGGCCGAGGGGTCAAGGCTGGAAAAGATGGCGATCATGGTGATCAATATGTAAAGCTTCGCATCGTATTGCCTGAGAAGGCAGACCCTGCTCTTGAAGAGTTTGTGAAGGGTTGGGATGCTGGTAAGGGCTTTAATCCTCGCAAAGTTTAGTGAGAAAAATCCAGCGAATTGTGAATGGTGGTGAATCTGAAAACAGTTTATATTGTTATCATTATCTCTAAATAAGTTTCATATTCTAGGATATATTGTGAGCGGAACAACACAAAAAACTGAATTTCCTGCGGCAAGTGGTGAGAAGCTGGCTGCCGCTCTTGAGCTACCATCAGGGCGCCCGCGTGCTTATGCATTATTCGCTCATTGTTTTTCATGCTCCAAGGATATAAAAGCAGCGCGCGAGGTTGCGCGGGAGTTGAGGTCACGCGGGTTTGCTGTGTTGCGGTTTGATTTTACCGGGCTTGGTGCATCGGAAGGTGATTTTGCCAATACAAACTTTTCCTCCAATGTTGATGATCTTGTTCAGGCAGCAGATTTCTTAAGGCGTGAGTTTGAAGCGCCGCAAATTCTAATTGGCCATAGCCTTGGCGGCGCTGCTTCAATTGTTGCTGCCTCCAGAATGCCAGAAGTGCGTGGTGTTGCCGTTATTGGTGCCCCAGCAGAGGCTGCACATGTTGTTGCTCATATCGGTGAAAAACGCGATGAAATTGAACGCAATGGTAAAGCCACAGTGGCACTTGCCGGTCGTGCGTTCACAATAAAAAAACAATTTCTGGATGATTTAGATGGTCAAAATGTAATTAATGCTGCCAATAGTCTTGATCGACCACTTCTCGTCTTGCATGCGCCCTTTGATCAAACAGTAGGTATTGAAAATGCTTCTGCGTTATTTAGCGCAGCAAAACACCCCAAGAGTTTTGTCAGTCTTGATAGTGCCGACCATCTACTCTCAAAGACACAGGATGCTCGCTATGCAGCAGAAATGATTGCCAGTTGGGCAACACGCTACCTGGATGACGAGGTAGAGGTTAGTAACGATAGTTTGGAAGGTGTGCCCAAAGCACCAAATGGTGGTGCTGCAGCTATGTTGATGCCGGGTCATCAGTTTGCAACAAAAGTATCGATGGGTGATTATACCTATGTGATTGATGCATCAAAAGCAGAAGGCGGTGATGCGCTTGGGCCAAACCCAACGCGTGTGGTCGAGGCGGCGCTTGCTGCTTGTGGGGTGATGACTATGAGAATGTATGCAAACCGGAAAAAATGGCCTCTTGATGGGGTAACGGTAACCGTGGAAAAAGCGACAGGTGAAGATGCGCACAATGCACGTATATTAGAGAAAACCTTTTCGATCGAAGGCAATCTTGATGTTGATCAGAAACATCGCCTTATGGAAATAGCAGATAAGTGTCCAATTCACCGGATGCTAACTGGTGAGGTTACTATTCGGCATAAAAATTAACACGTATGCTGAATAAATTAATCAATTATCAAATCGGGTGAGTGTCGTTTCATACCATCACGGCGTATAATGCGATTATGTTGGAGCTATCAATAAGTATGTTTTAAGCATGTTTGTTAAATAGGCCGGCAATTGATTTTCGATGATGGTATCAGTTGATAATTTTCTTGCTTCTTTAACGAGTGTATCGCCTTTAAAATCCGCCACCGCTTTTAAAGCCGCCGCCGCGCCTTCCGCCTCTGGAGCCTCGGCGTGGACGGTTTTTAGGGATACGAATACGCGGTGTACGTGTTGTTCTGGTGCGTGATGTAGAGCGTGGACGTCGCCGGGGGCGGTAACGTTTGCGTTTTTTGCCACGATTGTAACCACCCTCGAATATGTCTTCTAGGTCAATTCCGCCCCCTAATGCGCCACCAAGTGAACGGCCAAGTTCGCGTTCAATTTCGCGGCTGATGTCACGCCCGATACGGCCCCAGTTTGTGCCTCTTGTTTGGCCGCGTCCATGATATTCAGGTAGGCCAAATCCACCGCGCCAATCGTCTCCTCCAAAATCATCTTGCCAGTCTCGTCGCCTGAGCCTGTGGCCGCGTTCAATTTTTCGCCAGATTTCTGTTGCTCCCAGGCTCCCTCGTACAAAGTCTGTAAGTAGAAGGTTTATCAAATCAGCATTTTTAAACTCAGAACGATGGCTGTCATAGCGTGCTTGTTTGAAGCGGCGGCGTAACTTTTCAAGCTGCGTTAATGTGCGCTGATGATTGTCAAGGCGGCGTTTGGAGGCTGTTGTTTCATCTTCGAGGGCAAACCGCTCCAGGCGTAGTTCCGCCAGGTCTTCCACAAGGGCATCATCTTCCGGTGTAAGGGTTTCTGCTGCCAGGATTTTTAAGTCAGGGATGGAGCGTTCTTCCATGACCTGTGTCAGGAGTGCACGTGCTTCTTTTAATGGACCCTTTTCGCCAGAGCTTGCTTCTTCAACCTTTTTTGAGGCGTCGTGATATGCAGCCTCAGCTTTAATAATTTCTGTATCAAGACGGTCAACATCCTCTCGGCATGTGGAAGCTTTGTCGCGCAATTTTGTAACGCCGTTTTTTTCAAGTGCTGCACGTTCATAGGCTTCAATATCATCGGCGATGGTTGCAGCTTTTTCTTCCACAACCAGGACATGCTCTGACAGACGTTCTGGCAAATTCAGCAACCGCTCATAATTCAGCCGTGCATCGCGATAACGAATGAGCTTTGCTACCCAGCGATCAAGCATGGTTGTTATCGGTCCGGCTTTATAATCGTTCGTGGCAAATTTTCGGTCGTGCAAATATCTAAATAATGGATCGTCTTCGTAGGGTTTGCCTTTTTTTGCGCGATCTGCTGCCGCGACTTCACGCTTGCTTGCTGCATGGTCAACAATAGCGTTGGCTTTTTCCAGGGCTTCGGCGCGAGTTTGATAACCGGGATCTTTTTCCAATTCTTCGCGTGTTTGTTCTGAGGCAGCTTCATGCTTTGTAATCGCGTTGATCAGATTTTCTTCTGCGGCGCGGCGATTGTCCTCAGATTGCTCGAGCTGATCGCCAGCCTGATTACGCAGTTCTTCTAGTTTTTCAATGTGCGTATCATGTTGATCGATGAGTGTCGTAGCTTTGTTATCTACATGCCCCAGTGCATCGACTCCCTTTTCATGAGCGCCAAGACTCCTAAGGCGAATATCGGAAATTTTGGTATAAATGCCAGCTTCTTGACGGCGGATGTTAAGAAGGCGACGGCTTTCTTCTTCGCCGCTGTCTGATGTTACGGCAACATTGTTGCGTGCGCGTTTTATTGCGGCATCAATTTGGTGTAGAGCATCGCGACCGGAAATCATTTCGGCCTCCGCGGTAGAAGGGATGGATCACCAGTCAAGGATTGCCCCTCCTGCTGTTTTAATTGCATAAGTTGGCTGTAGTGCGCCACGTGGTTTTTCACCGATATCGGCATTTTGAATAATCTGGTCATCTTGTTTGTCAGCTTTAACGCCATCAAAGGCCGCTTCACTAACTCTTACACCCCACTGTGAAACGCGGGCTGTTTTTTGATCTTCTTCACTTGCAATTTCTAGCGCTACCGCTTTACCCGTGGCATCAATCGCCTCGACAATAATGTAATAATTGCGTGTACCAGGGGCATTATCGGGGACTCTGAATACTCCAGAGAGCTCTCCGGGTCTTGATACAATTCGTATGGTGAGGGGTTGATCAAGAGTGGTTTTTACTTGTTTCAGGGTAGTAACAATAGTGCTCAGTTTTTTGCGTTGTAATGTCTCAATCGCATCTTCGCCCTGGTTATGCAGGCTTGCAATCAGGTTGCGGGCATAGTCAGTTTGTGCAGCGGCAAGGGCATCTTTATACGTTTTTGAAAGTTCGGTCTTGGCAGCGTTGAAGGCAGCATTTTTCGGGCCGACAATACCGAAGCGATAAATGCCTGTGACCAAGGCCGCAAAGCCAACAACAATTAAAAGAGGTCTTAGCCAGCGATTACGGTTAACATAGGCTTTGGCAAGTTTGATAGAAAAACTATCTTTAGGTGGTTCATAAACAAATCGGTTTTCTTCCAGTGCCTTAACGCCATCGCGAAGAATATGATCGGGAACTTCAATGCCCTGACCATCATAAATCTCTCGCAAGCGCTGAATCATATCCTCTTCGCGTGCATCCGCGCCAAGCTCTTTTTCAACGATCAGGGCGCGGTGGCGCAGCGTGTCGACGACATCCATGGCCATCATGACATCGTCTAGGGTTTGGGGAGTGGACTGAGATTGCTCCCTCAATCCATGAGTATCTCCAGACTTGCTTGTGGTTTCGCTCATATAATATGATTACCCAGGAATATTTTCCAAACAGGAAATGAATTTTTACCCTAAGCTTTTTCTAATGCTGCGGCTGCGCCTGTTTCCACGAGTTTGGCCAAGCGTTTCTTGCCATCTTCAACGCTGGTACGAATTTCTTCTGCGTTTTGCGTTGAAAGAACCCGCATCTCCGCAATAATTTCCTGGCTGCGTTCTTGGTAGGCAATGACACTGTCCACAAGGGTTTTCACGGCTGCAGCAGAAATGGTTGGTCCGTATCCGGCTTTAACCGCAGCTTCTTGTACCTTGCCACCGATTTCTGATAATGTTTCAAGGCTTTTCTCAATACCCTCCTTCATAGCCTCCAGAGTTTGCGTTGATTCATGCAAACCATGCATGCCGGTGAGGCTGGCAGTGAGGGCGGTTAACACGGTCTCGTTGGTGCCAAAGAACGAAATTGATTGTGCATAGATACGCTCTTTCGCGCTGGTGGTTTGCACTAAGCGCGTCATGATAACTTCGGATGTGTTGTACCCGACGGTAATGTTATCGGAGAGGTCTTTAGCGATCTGATAACGTTTTTCTTCTTTTTGAGTGAGGCGTAAAGCTTCATCGCGTTCAAGTTCTAATCTTGCGCGTTCGGCGGGGTCATCACCGGTAAATGCCTCAACTTCACTCATTGTATCGTTCAGTGTGTGCTTGGCGAGAGTTAGATTATGCTCGCCTGTGTTAAGAACTTCCAGCGCAAGCACTTCAGATTGTTTCAACGCTCCACGGAAATCTCGATATGCTTCGAGAATTCGCGTCTCGCGTTCTACCTGATTGCGAGTTTCGTCTGCAACTTCCAGATAAAGAGAGCGAATTTTGTCGAATCTGGAGGCGATATCGCCGCGGGTCATTTTCATCCAGACATTGGATACCCGTTCCATTGTCGAAATTTTTCCATCGGCATATTGATCAACAAGGTTTTTGGCATCATCGCGGATCGAATCAAATGCAGCCGTTATGCCTTCATAGCGTTCGCCAACATTCATGCCAGCAACTTGCTCACGCACTACTTCATTAAAATGTGATGCCTGATCAAGGGTGCGAGCGATTGCGGCAACCCGATCTTCATCGAGATCTGAAATCTGATTGAGGAGACCAATAATCGGGGCTGTGCCGGTTTCGCCTTCGCGGGCAAAGCCCATGGCTTTTAATTCACCCATCGCTCGATCCAGATATTGCAATGCTGTTGGACGTTTTGCAGATTTGGTAAGTGTTGTTGTTGCGGATGTTTCAGCCATGGTCGGCCTCCCTCGATAAATGCTGTGAGCCTTATGTAGTGAGTGTTTAGCGGGTTGGCTAGGTTTTGCCTCATATAAACACTGAATAGAAACAGATGCTTGCATAGCAGATGTTGACCGCCTAACCATATCGCTATGTCAAGATCAGAGCCCATTCGCAAATCCCCATTAAGGTGGGCGAAAGATGCCGTCAAGAAAGGTATTGATGTTGCACGGCTCGATCCCGTGCTGTTTCGATATCATGAATGGCATGTGGCCCGAAAAGCGAGCAGTGAGCCGGTGCCGGTGGCAGACGAGAACGGGATACCGTTACCGAGCCTGTACTTAATGACACTAGTTGCGGGGGAGGCGAATTGGCAGGGTTTTTTGGAAAGCGGAAAAGCACAAGCCAATGTAATTGCTGATCTGGTAGAACGCAATGGAGGTAAATTCCGCCAAGCGCGACGGATCTTGGATCTTGGCTGTGGATGTGGACGGATCGCACGGCATATCCCGTCAGTAAGCGAGGCATCTCTATTTGGCGTTGATTACAATGCAAGGTTGGTGAGTTGGTGTAGAAAGAATCTGCCCGGTACTTTTGTGCGCAATCAATTGACACCACCATTGAGCTTTCCAGACGGGTATTTCGATGCGATTTGGCTGTTGTCGGTGTTCACCCATTTGCGCATCGAAACGCAGAATTTATGGTTGGCAGAATTAGCGCGTGTGGTGCGCCCCGGCGGCACAGTGGTGATTACATTCCACGATGAATCACATCCTGGACTTGGTTTGGTGGAGCTCACATCGGAGGAGCTGAAACGCCAGGGCACTCATATCTATAATGATCAGGCGGAGGGGTCGAATTATATCTCTACCTTTCAAACTCGTGATTATATCCGCGCGCAGTTTGGTGCCTTCTTTGAAGTATGCGAGATTGTGCCAAGTCGCGAAACCTCATTGGTACAGGCGGCGGCAGTTTTGCGACGGGTTTAACAGATGAAGAAGTGATCTTGAGAACCATTGAGATCTTGTGACTGGCCTACCTCTAACTCTATGTGTTTATTTGATCAGTAATATGAATAATAGAATCGCTCTAAATTGACGTTTTATGGTCATTTTGATGCAAAATAGGGATTGTAGACAGCTTTGCAATACGTTCTTATGTAATATAATCTAATGCCTCATGATCAGGAGAGTTATTATGAAATTTACTATTTTGGGTGGCAGAATTTTACTATCGATATTGACGATGGTTGTTTTTGGAACTGCTTTTGCCCAGGGCGATGAGGTCATTGTAACTGGAAGTCGAATAAGTGACTACGAAAGTGATAATATTCCATTTGTTCATTTGAAAAAAACCCCTGATTTTATGATCCAGCAAGCTTATGTTGAATCCGATTCAAGAGACTTTAGTGTCCGACGAAAAGAGGTAAACGCAACATTGAAAGCCTTGGTTGCAAAGGCGAAAAGTAATAAGTCTGTAGAGCTAGCTCTCTTGAAAACATTTGAAACAGATGATGATGAAATTGAATATCTGGTTCCGTTTTTGCTGGACGACGTTGAGCTTTCTACAGGTGGACGACCTGATACAACGAGGGTTTATCTTACGGTTAAAACACCTGTTGGTGGTGATGAACTTGATCCTGAAATTATTGAAGAGAGGCTCGATGGTTTTATTTCATCAATCCCAAAAACCGGGCGGGCGGTGGTTAAGCCATATGGTTCAGCTGGGTTGAGTATTGTCGATATCCAGCAATATCGCGTTCCTCTGCTGGCAAAGATTGCAGAAGATAATGCAACTTTAAAATCTTTATTGGGCTCAGGTTACGGGATAGAAATTAGTGGGCTAGAACATCTGGTTCGCTGGCGGGTCACAGGGCCGCTGCAATTGACACTATATTTTCCATATGAAAGTACTGCTAAAAGTGGTGGCTAGCGTGGTTTTGAAAACCTCTCCATAGATCCTGGCTTAGAATAACCTTTGTCGTCATGATCTAACAAGACGGAGAGGACGCTTGCGCTACCCAATGGCCGCGTTATAAGCGGTGGCAAGATTCATTAGCCATTCTCCTGGAGACGAACCCCCATGAATATTCACGAATATCAGGCCAAGCGCGTGCTAAAAGATTTTGGGGCGCCTGTCGCCGATGGCAGGGCAGTGTTTGCTGCTAATGAGGCCGAAGCTGCTGCGAAGGAGCTCCCTGGTCCGCTCTATGTGGTGAAAGCCCAGATTCATGCCGGTGGCCGGGGTAAGGGCAAGTTCAAGGAAGCTGAAGCTGGCGAAAAAGGCGGTGTCCGCTTGGCCTCCAGCCCTCAGGAAGCTGCTGAATTTGCTAAACAGATGCTTGGCAACACTTTGGTGACAAAACAGACCGGTGATGCTGGCAAGGTTGTCAATCGCATTTATATCGAAGATGGTGCCGATATTGAAACCGAGCTTTATCTGTCGGCTCTGGTGGACCGCGCTACTGGTCGTATCGCTTTTATTGCCTCTACGGAAGGTGGTATGAATATCGAAGAAGTGGCGGAGGAAACACCGGAAAAAATATTATCCGTAAGCGTTGACCCTGCTACGGGTTTTATGCCTCATCACGGGCGCTCCATTGCTAAGGGGCTTGGCCTGTCCGGAATGCAAGCAAAACAGTGCAGCAAGATTTCAAAAATTCTGTACACAGCGTTTACCGAAAAAGATATGGACATGCTGGAAATCAATCCATTGATCGTGATGACAAACGGTGACTTGCGTGTGCTTGATGCAAAAGTCAGTTTTGACGGTAATGCGCTTTTTCGTCATCCAAATATTTTGGAAATGCGTGATGAAACAGAAGAAGATCCGCTGGAGTTAAAAGCTTCAGAATTTGATCTTTCCTACGTTAAGCTTGATGGTAATATTGGTTGTATGGTGAACGGTGCCGGTCTTGCGATGTCGACTATGGATATCATCAAACATTATGGCGCAGAGCCTGCAAATTTTCTTGACGTTGGTGGCGGTGCAACCAAGGAAAAAGTTACCGAAGCATTCAAAATCATTACTTCAGATCCGGGTGTAAAAGGCATCCTCGTTAATATCTTTGGTGGCATCATGCGTTGTGATGTTATTGCTGATGGTGTTGTGGCGGCGGTCAAAGAAGTTGGTTTATCTGTGCCTCTAGTAGTTCGTCTTGAAGGCACCAATGTTGAACAAGGCAAAGCTATTATTAATGGTTCCGGGTTGAACGTAATTGCAGCTGATGATCTGGAAGATGCGGCTGAAAAAATTGTGAAAGCTGTTGGATAACTTCTAATGAGCGACATGCAAGAGTCTAGTCTTGAAGATATGATGACGATCTTCTTCAAGGATCCACCCGATCATTATGATGCTTTATCAGAGATGGTGACGCGTTTTGATTATGAAATATTGCCGGATATTACTGAAGCTCAAAGTTTGATTCCGACCGGGCAAATTCCGAATAATGACGTGCATGTATGTTATACTGATTTTGAAAATGCGCCATACCTGATTACAACCCGCGCCTTGGCCAATATTATTCAGGGAGAAGATCAGCAAAAGGTAGCCATCACGACACGACGAATTGCGTTATTGGAAGTTGAAGAAGAAACCCTGTTTGAGTGGCTTTGTGATTTTGCCGGTGCTGATCCGGTTAAAAAAGATGAGGGTGGTGGAAATCATTCCTGGTACTGGACTAAACTTGCAGGCAGCAATATCGTCCAAGATGGCTTTCGGCTTTATGTTTCTCCAGAACAAGGGATGTTTTTGGTGGATCGTATTGTTACCGCCAGAGTTTAAGTTAATTTCAGGGGTTTGGTGCTTTATATTCACCATATTGCAATCACCTTCTATCGAAGTGCATAGCTAACTCTGTGAAACCTGCACGAAAGATAACCAAAAATCTATACGCGCAATATTTTCTACTAAAAGTAATGTTTCACAGATGCATTTTTGTACGAAAAAACCTATTGCCTTGTGTTAGAGAGGCTCAAACTTATTTGAGGAGCTCCCCATGATCGTTGGTGTACCGAAAGAAATCAAGAATAGTGAGTTTCGAGTCGGCATGACACCCGGCAGTGTACGAGAATATGTAACGCATGGTCATCAGGTTCTGGTGGAAACAGGTGCCGGGCTGGGCATCAAGACGCCAGATGTCGATTATGTGGCAGCAGGCGCGTCCATAGCCCCTGATGCTGCTGCAGTATTCTCAAAAGCGGATATGATCGTCAAGGTTAAGGAGCCACAGCCCTCTGAGTGGGCGCAGCTACGTGAAGGTCAGCTTCTTTATACCTATCTACACTTGGCCCCGGATCCTGAGCAGACAAATGGACTGCTTGAGAGCGGTGTAACCGCTATTGCCTATGAGACTGTTACCGATGATTTGGGTGGTTTGCCATTGCTGGCGCCCATGAGTGAGGTTGCCGGGCGGTTGGCCGTTCAGGCAGCTGCTTATTCCTTGACTGCCCACCGTGGAGGGCGAGGCCTTTTGATGGGCGGTGTGCCTGGCGTTAAACCAGCAAATGTTATGATTGTTGGCGGCGGTGTTGTTGGTACCCATGCTGCTAAAATGGCGGCAGGGCTTGGTGCGGATGTAACGGTACTCGATGTTAATTTGCATCGTCTTGGTGAGTTAGATGATATGTTTATGGGCCGGGTTAAAACCCGTTACTCAACATTCGAAGCGCTGGATGAAGAAACTGATGCTGCTGATGTGGTTGTCGGGGCAGTCTTGATCCCAGGAGCCAACGCGCCAAAGCTCATTACGCGCGAGATGTTAAAAGGCATGAAAGAAGGGTCAGTTCTGGTGGATGTAGCGATAGATCAGGGTGGTTGCTTTGAAACATCAAAAGCAACTACCCATGAAGACCCGACTTATGAAGTTGATAATATTTTACATTATTGTGTAGCTAATATGCCGGGCGCAGTACCACTGACGTCCTCCCATGCACTAAACAATGCTACTCTGCGCTATGGTCTACAGTTAGCTGATAAAGGGTTGGATGCTTTGAAAGGTAATCCGCATTTGCTTAATGGCTTGAATGTACATCAGGGCAAAGTGACCTATGAAGCGGTCTCGAGTGCACTAAATCTCGATTTTACACCTGCGTTAGATGCTATCAGTTAGTATTTTCTGCTGTAATTGTGCGGTTTTGCAAGATAACGGTTTATCGCAAAACTCACCACAACTGGTCGCAACAGCCTTGAAACT
>CAZGVP010000048.1:0-12843 GCA_964529135.1 uncultured Caulobacterales bacterium
AGGGAGTATACGTTTTAAAGCGTATCGAGGGTTCGAATCCCTCTCTCTCCGCCATTTCGTTTTGACTGGTTGTGAGTTGACCTAAGAGCTTGAACGGTAAGGCCAATTCAGGGGTTCGAAGTCCTGTTTTTCGGCAATAGGCTAAACGCTCTGTGAACGCTAGTCGTAGCACTGTTCGTTGCCAGTGTAATTGCCCTGAATCCCATAGTTTCTGCGGGCTTGAGAGAAACGCACAAGCGAGTTCGAACATTTCATCGAAGCGTCCGACTGTTGGCTGCTTTTTGGTGAGCTTTTCTTCTAACACTCTTCTTTCCTCCTCAAGTGCCGCGATACGGGTTTCATAAGCACCGACCACTTTTTCATTGGTGGTGGCAACAATGCGATCTAGCATTTGATTGATATCGGCATCGATTTTCGTGATGTGTTGTTTGATATCGCCTGTGGAGGATTTGACTTGCTCAAGTCGCTGAGTCCATGCGTTCTTGATCATGGCTTTGGTCAGATCAAAAAGCTGCGCTGTTGGCTGTAGGGTGCCGAGCAAGGATGCAAAATCGCCTTCGAGGGCATCTTTACGGATTGATTTTCGGTAGCTGTCACAGCCCTTCTTGAAGCACAGGTAATAGGGATGCTTTTTCCCTGTCTTGCTCTTGGACCAGTTTGCTGTCAGTGGGTTGTCGCAATCACCACACAGGACAAATCCCCGCAGCGGAAAGTCCTCACTGACATCTTTGCGAGCGGGTGCCTTGCTCGGCGTCTTGAGACGGGCCTGAATGCGGGTGTAGTGCTCATAGCTGATCAGCCCGTCATGGTGGCCTTTTCGTAAAGCGACGTCCCATTCAGGCACCTCGATATAGCCTGCATAGTGCGGACGGCGCATGAGCCTGCTGACCTCTTCAAACCGCACCTCGCCAGTTTGTTTGTCCTTTGGAAAGGCGGGCTGGTGGTCTAAAAACCGTTTGATCTCGCCCTGGGTTTCATATCGTCCCGTGGCAAAGCCTTCAAGGGCTTCTTGGACGATGCTCGCTACTGGTTCGTCTCGAACCAGCAGATTGCCGTGCCCCGGTGTTTTTTGATAGCGGTAACCGACTGGGGCGCGAAATACCCAATAGCCGTTCAAGGCCCGCGCCCGCATGCGGTTTTTGGTCTGCTCACCGTTTTTTTGCCGTTGGTGCTGTGAGACCGACGCCAGAAGGTTTTCAACCAGCACGGAATCTGAATCCTCACCAAACTTGATCTGCGGGCTTTCGAGTTTGCCGCCTATGTTTTTCAGGGCATGGCGCAATGCCCAGTGACCTTCGATATCGCGGGCAAAGCGGCTGATATCGTCAATGATGATCACCACGCCTGTCGTTTTTGTCTTGCCGATATAGTCCAGCATCGCTGTGAAGGAGGGTCTGTCTTGCACCCCGCCCGAAACGGCTTTTTCAAAGAAGGTTTCAATGACCTCATAGCCTTTACGCTTTGCGTATTCACGGCAGCGGGTTTCTTGAGATTCCAGACCATGACCTTCTTCAACTTGCGCGACCGATGAGACGCGACAATAGATCACGGCTTTCTTAGCGTCTGTTGATTGAGAGTGCTCTGTCATGGATTACCTCCGTTTTGTGTTGTTTGGCTCGTCAGTACTTCCTCTTGGTTAAAAACTGACTTTGTTTTACCGATATGGCTTAGCAGATTTTCAAGTCCATGTGAATCCGTGATTTTTTTATTTGCACTCTCTTGTGCTTGTTGTGACGGATGAACGCCAAAGCCTAAATCAACAAAGCTAACGATGATGTTCCACAACGTGTCAATGAACTCTATTTTTTGCTCATCGCTTAGATCACTGTCATTGAGATAACTCTCATACAAGGCGTAATCGAGCGTGATGGTTGGTACGCCCTTATTGTTTTTCTCGTCTGTCGTGTTTGTCATGTCTATCATGGGGCTGTCTCCTTTTTTCTTTACGCCTCCTGTTTAGCCCCACTTGTCGTTTATAAAAAACAACAAGGGGACCATTAGTAGGGATTTATTCCTACAAAAGCAAGGAAAATCGGCGCAATATTATTGCGTTTTTATCGTGACCAGAAGTTCGAACTTACTCGCCTATTGTTAGCGCGAGCGATCAAAGCTCATCGCAGGTTGATCCTCAACGATTTGAGCTTGTTGCTCTGGTGCGTTCTCTGGGCCATCTTGAGTTTTTGTTTTGTTGCGTTCGGCACTACGTTGCTTTTTCTCTGCATCGATTTGAGGCTTGTAGAATTGCTTATCCAATTCTTTACCCCAATCGAGCAGCTCTTGACTTTCTGTCGCTTGAAATTCATCGCGCATCAAACGCCGTGCGCCCATTTCGGTGATACCAAAATCCTGAGCCACTTGCGCCGCTTGATGCGAGTAAGCGCGGTAAAAGCTGATCTTGTCGCCTTGTTCTACCAACTCACCAATCGCAGCTGCCGCTTGATAGGCCGTGTTTTTTCCCCGTTCAGAGATAGTCGCCTCAGGAGTGCTTCCATCTTGTCCGTTACGTTTTGGGGTGCCGAGCAATTTATCTTCTTGTTCCATCAGAGTTTCACGCAGTTGGTTCATGGTTTTACCCGTGCGGATTTTGAACAAGTCTCGGACGATGGTCTCTGCCTGCACCATATTGAATTTCTCGGAGCGTGCAAACGCATTGGCGTAATCACCCAGCTTGTCTTTGAACGTGCCAGTTTTTATGATCTGCTTTTCAACAATGCCGGTGATCGCCATCGCTTCATCAAATTGATCATTGGTGAGTAAGCGCCCTGAGAAACTCTCGCGGGCTTCCATGACACGTTTTGCTTCCGCGCCTTCATAAATATTGTTCATAGGTCTTCTCCGTAGTGATTGTGGTTATCGATGTCGTTGTGGTGGTGCGGGCGCAATAGCGTCTGCGCCGTGATGAATAACGTGAAATGACTCTTGATCTCGTGCGTTTTCGAAATCGCGTAATGGCTTATCCCGAACGCTTTCGCGCTGGCGCACTTGAGAGACCAGTTCATTTAATGACTGCGCTTCACGGTCATTGATTTTGGTCATGCGTCTTTGATGATCTTGTTGCACCAAACGATGCGCTTGCTTGCTCAACATCGCCTTGTCAAAATCATCATTACCAAACCAGCGATGCTTGTGATCTTTTGATATCGCACCAGCGCGATTGATCAGATTTTTAATCACGGATTCAACGCGAGACTCATAGGTCGAGTAATATTTCTGATCTTGTTCTTTGCGCTCTTGCTCATGGGTGTCGCGAATATCACGCGCTTTTTCCCAATCCACAGGGCGGCGCAAGTAACTGGCCTCATGACGTAAGCTCGCCAGATCAAAGGTCGCCTTTAATTCGGTCATGATGTTCGGCTTCATGAGGGCGAACCTTCGATTAACCGGAATAACGGGCAAGCTCCATGACTTGGTGTCAGCGTTTGAACGCTAGAAAACCCGATATAGGTACATTGCGTGTAATAACGGTCGCTTGATGCCATCGCGTTATCGACATAACGATAAGACCAGCGCATATGCGGCGAGCCGTAATTTTCACTCATGACGTAAATAGCAACGGGAACGAGTAACCAGATGAAATAACGAAACCGTATCAGTCGCGGCTTGATTGCCTTTTCGTCCGGAGCATGTTTCGACACTGTTTGGTTTGTCATGACGCTCTCCAGCGACGTTTCTTAGACGCGAGGTTGGATAAATCCACTTTCGGATCAGGCGGCAGTCGTCCGCCTTCAAGTGGGTTATCAGCAAGCTCAAAGCAGCCGGGTGCAATCTGGTTTTGGGTGATTTTCTTGGCGTGGATAAAGCCGACATCTTTGACATGCAAAATTTGCTCGTCGACCGGCAGGCTCATCAACATATCGGGCGTAAAGAGCCGTTCCTTGCCCGTATTAAAATTGCCGGAGAAATCATGCTTGTCAGAACTGATGCCAATGCTGGCGGTAACGCTTAAAGTCTCGCCCATGGCGCGACTAACGCGCTCAGCTTCTTCGAAGGATGAGAACCCGAACCACTGCTTTATTACCGCGTTTTCTTCAATCGTGTTGGTTTCGCGCTTGCCGTATTTTCGTTCAATCTCCGAACGGCTTTGTGCAATCATGTGGCACGTACCACCATAACCACGCATGGTGGTGAGTTGCGAGACCAAAGCCGTTAATGGTGCGTTGGTGAACTCGTCCAGAATAAAGCTCACTGGCGCGGACGCCTTACCTGAAAGCACCACTTCCATGAAGCTTTGCAGCTGCAGTGCGTAGTCAACGCCGAGCCGTTCCATGTATTTAACTGGTCCAACTAGAAACACCACATAACATTCGTTGATTAACGCCTCGTGCGTGAGCGTCGCATCCACACCGCTATGGTGCAGGGCAGAACCAGCCGCATAAATCCGCATTGCTTTGGCCGCTGCCGCACGATGTTGCGCATAATGTTGTTCGTTTTTCTCCATACCGATGACATGACGGGCAAGCGCCTTCATCGACTCATCGCCTTCTTCGGCTTCAATGCTGGCAGCTTGGAGCATCACTTCGGGATCGCTCAATATTCCCCAGACACCGCCCGGCGTTGCCAAGCGCGGGTTGCGGGTAAGCAGCGTGTTTAATCCAAACTCAATCAGCGTGCGAGGTTCATCGCGCCAATATTGATTGCGGGCATCGTCCGACGGTTCTTCGATGATGGCGTGACACGCATTGTCGGTAGCAAACAATAATTCGCCGTTATTCGTTTTATAAGCGTTCGTTACGCCGCCATACGGATTGAGTGTCACCCTAAAGGGATTGTTTGTGCCGAGTACCCCAAACTCGTCGATGATCGCAACCTTGCGACCCATCTTTGCGCACATGGCAGCGGCTTGCGCGGCAATTTCACCTTCCTTGCTGTCAGTAATGATAATGGCGCGGGAGGTATCGGGCAGCAGGGATTGCAGCCAGGGCATTGCACCTGCTGTGGTCTTCCAACTCCCCGCTGCGCTCAGCAATAGACTATGAGCATGACGCGGCGCGAAGATCGGCTGACCATCGAAGCCAAGTGCAATAAGGCGTTTGACAGTGTTACTGACCGTACTCATTCGCGCATACCTGCTTCTTTCAACGCATCATCAGTCGCTAGCTCGGAGGTTTTAGGTTGCGTGCCTTGCTGGAGGTAGGACGCGATAACGCGCTCGCGGGCATAGAGCCTGCCGATTTGCGTCAGTGCACCAATCGTGGTGCCGACGGCAACAATCCCGAACATGACACTGAGCAACTTCACGCCATAAAAATCAGAGGGCATATGCCACAACCACCAGCTCAACCAACCAAACAATGTTGCGACTAGGAAGTCTTTGTTGACTTTAAAGACTGCACCGGCGCGACCACGCATCAAGGAGGCTTGTGACAAAGGCGCTGTTGTATCCGATCCAACTGGATGTGTTTGATTACGCGCTGCCATGAGGATGCTCCGTTACTAGGTGCGCTTGTTCGGCTTGGCGCATCGCAACAATGTCGGTGCGAGCCTCTTGCAGATCGCCATTAGTGCCCCAGACGGCACTGGATAATTCCGTGCCTTTTAAATCACGCGATAACAACGAAAGCTGCGCGACCTTGAAGCCTACGATCAACAAAGCGATAGACGCACCGCCTGCGATGAGCATCTCGTCTTCATACAAAAGATCATGGAACGTAGCGACAAACCCAGCCACGCCAGCGACTAACATCAACGCGCCAGCCAGATAGGGTCTACGGACGCTAACGACAGAAACCGTCGAGAGCATGAAGGAATCACGGTGTGTCACCACCGCGCCTTGTTCAATATCGATGTAACCAATAATCATGTCGTGTCGCTCCGATAGATTGGATGTGTTATCCCGCGCAGAGCGGGGTTTGCATGGCACCGACCAGCTCGGCACGCATATGTGCAACCGCAGGCGGCGTGATCAGACGAAAACTGCCCGCATGAATTGCCCAGCTACGATCTTCGGCAACCAAGGACGCCGCGCAGTCGCAACGTGACGTGCTATTTGCTGCCATGGCAGCAAGGCGGTTTTCTTCGGCTTCACGGCGTAAGGCTTCTTGACGACGTAGGGTTTGAGTCGTCCCGCCCCCAAAATCAGGATTGCCGTATTGCTGGCAGAGCTGTCCCAACTCAGGCATAAACCCGCCCAGCAAAGATTTGCAATCGGTGTTCGGAATGATTTTTTCCGGCGTTCGCTGCGCTTCAATTGCACGGGTGATCGCGATAGGGCAGCTCTGGTTCCAATCGGACTTATCAATGGTGCGTGTTGCCACCAACGGCCCCGTAACAAAAACACAAGCCCCGACATAAACAAGCCCTGCCAATATGACGCTGCCGCTAATCGGTAAGCTGGTGGTATCAAAGCTCATTGGCTTTCTCCTGTGGTGGTTGATCTTTATAAAATTGGCAGTGACGCACCATCGCCAAACGCAACTGCTTTACGCTGAGTTGCATCTCTGCCAAGGGATTGAGCGCAAGCGTTCCATCATCTTTGGCGATGAGCACGCCATCGTTGTTTTGCTCGACCAAGTCCACGATGCGCCGTATCGGAGACTCAGGATCTTCGAGATAGCACCACGTTAGAGAGGGTTCATCTCCGATGAGATCTGCGGGTGTCGTAAACTGATAACCAGTGGTTATCAGATAGCGCGTACCCGGCAAAGGCTCGCTGATAAACAGATGAAAATCACGCTTGTCCTCAATCGCTGTGTTGACCAAATTGGACAACACGCAGTCCCGATTATCAGACCCCTCAATCGTCTCGCACGCTTTGATCTGGTTCCAATCCCCAAACATCACCTGCTTGAAGTTCTCCCAGCGATCCCGCACGACGTAAAAATCAGCATCCCAGAGCACGACAGCTGCCACCGTAAAGAGTCCAATGCCGAGGGCGACAAGTTTTACTGTACGCACGACGGCTCGCTTCACCACTGGCATCCAGTGATACCGTGTATCCAGTACCTGCTTGAACAGAGCGTTCATTTGAACCTCCTGCCACCGGCACGGCGAGAGCCACCAAATTGCAAAGCGCGACGGCTGGTCTTAAACCCACTTTTATTTTTCTTATTCGCCTTTGTCGCAGCACTTTTATGATTTTTGTTGGCAGCATCCGCTACTGTGATTGTTTTTGTTGTGGGCGGCACTAACGTGGGTGTGGTTGGCGCGGGTGGTGAAGGGTTTACGGGGCGCGGTGACAAATCTGGCGCAGGCAGCACGACAATACCGTCATAGGTGTCAACGGATGCGGTTGAAGGCTTTTCTTCAGGGGATTGACGCTCAATCTCCCATGCGATTTTCTGGAAGGTCAGTACCCACAGCATGAGCGGCAGAACCAATTCCGCAACGATGATGACGGCGGCAATCGCGGCGTAGTCATCCATATACGACAAGGATGCCATCATGCCTGGGCGCATAGGAAACGCTGGTGGGGTAGCCTCATCGCGCGAAACGCTATTCAACGTGTCAGACAAAGCCTTGCCATGGTTTTTTAAGATCACATTGACGGATCGGCTGGCTTGGCGCTGGCCTGCGATCACCACGCCTGCTTGCAGCTCTTCTGCGTAGCTATCCAGTAGATGGACCGGCAGTGCGTCTGATAAGGCGGCAGCGACTTGCTCGATTTCGGTATGTATAGGTTGAAGGGCAGTGCGTCGCTCTGACAGCGTCAGCTCTGCATCACCAAGAACCTGTTGGTAATCGCTATACAGCGCGTTTAGTTCTTCAAGAAAACCTGCCCTTGCCACCTCACCTTCGTCAAAGCTCGCTGCCATGGCATCGCTTCGGGTGGATTGCTTGTGCAGTGCATCGGCTACAGGGCCATAGCCGCCATAACCGACATGACTTAAACAGGAACGGGATTTTTCACATGCGGCGTAGCGGGCCAAATCATCAGCCACAAATCGCAGCTCCGGTCCTGCGCGTCCCGCTTCTAGGCTGGTTTCATTAACCGCAGTGATAAAGGAACCAACGTCGTTACCAGTTTCGTTCAAGACACGATGATTGATCGCGCTATGCGTCATACCTGAGAACGCGCCAATTCCCATCCCTGAACCAGCGATGGAGATCGCAAGAACACATGCCACACCTGCGCTTCTAAATCCTACTGCTGCCAGCGGTGCCCCCCGCTCAATCGAAAAGCGATTAACGCCGTATGCCACCAACGTCGCGCTAAAGGTCAGCAACACGACTTTAAGGTTTGCGGCAGGTCCTGTTTCTGGCATCAGTTTCGCCAAAGCCAAACCGAGCATCAAACCCGAAGAGCAACCTAAGCACGCTATAATCAGATGTACCAGCGGTTGCTTGACTCGCTGAGTGCGTCGCAACTTCCACCCGACAGGGCCGTATGGACTGCTACCTGATTGCTGATATGTGTGTTTTGCCATTTCTTGCACCTGACGAAAAATTTCTCGAAGCCAGAAGCGTAAATCGCAATATTCGTTTTGGCTGTAACAGCGGTGTAACAGCAGGTGGCTGATCTCAATATCCCGTCCTACGGACCGCATGAAAAACAGCGGCTATATCGGATACTTGATGATTTGGTTCTATCGAAAACTAATCTCAGCTGGTCTTCATTAGCAGCAGCTATATCGACCAGTAGAAACGTCAATTTTCAACGCAATAATTTTTACCGTTTAAAACGGGGAAAGCTTCAAGACGCTAATATCGAAATCATCGTCAGCTGGTTAGAGAAAAATCACCAACCCGACATTCGAGACCGATTAAGGCCCGACTCCATATTTGATGAAGCCGGTCTGTTGCTTCGTGATTACTTCTTTCATATTTCCGAGGATAATTTGCTCGAGGATGTCGATGAAAACATCTTGCAGGAATATGAAGGCATATATCTGTGCGCCCCCGCTGGAGACAAGAGCAGCTACTTGCCATTGAGTTTTCTTCGGAAATGGTATGAGGATCGGAAACAATTCCCAGATATCAAAACCAAAGGGCGATCCTTAGATATCAAGCAATACATATCAGAGCGCAGTTACCTCATATTACAGCGCACGAATAGATATTTTTTCTATGCCGCTGAATTTCCGATGTCGCTTTTGTTTCCAGAAGAGTTCGAAACAGGCTGTATCAAGATGTGTTACGAAGGCATTGGCATTGTTTCGAGCAACAGCATCAAAGCCGAATTGCGTGAATGTCTATCACGTGTACCTAAAACTCATCATATTCTCATTCGCAAAAAAGCAGCTGTGCATCGTAGTAACCCGCATGGACTGACATTGCACGTTCATCCAGATGCCTTCGAGATAAAACAAGAATGGAAGGGCATATCTGAGATGGATCTTGCTCGTCTGAAAAAAGAGTATGCACTCTCCCTAGACAGTGATTTTTATTTGGACGGCCCAGTGCAGATTTCAGAATCGCCACTTGCTTTTCAGAAAAACAAAGTTGATTTCGTATTTTCTCGCGATTGTTTGTACCACCGGCGGGCAGAAAAATTTTTGCGTGACAAGGAAATGAATTTCATTCGCCCTGAACTTGATACTGCCAATGCACTAGAAAAAATCATTGACAATCCGCTGATTATCGGCGATGTATTATGAATAACGAAACCAACAAAGAAGAAAGTCAGGCACGGATGCTTGGACAGTTTAACGAAGAAAAAATAGATAAATCGAAGTTAAGGTTGTTTGCAGCTGTTTATTATGATCGTACCGAGTCAGCCTTAGAGTTGATAAAAACCAATCCTGAACAAATCAATGAGAAAGATCCATTCGCGGGTATGACCGCAATTCATATTGCCATTTATCGGCAAAACAAGGCGATTGTACGTGCACTAACCGAGCATCCCAAGCTCGACATGCAAGTTAAAGATACTTTTGATCGCCTACCAGTTGATATGCTTGACTATACTCAAAATCAAGAAATATTTATTATGGTCATGGATGCCCACAATCCTGATTCTGCTGCTGAGCTAGAACAAATTCATCAACAATATTTAGAAGAGTTTGGCGAGGATTCAGAAGAAGATCATCCAGTGCAAAAAAATAGAGAAATATCTTCTACCACTGTGGTTCCATTCAAACCAGATAATCCATAATTTAATACTTTAAAGCTCACTCATTGTATCGGGAAATCTACTTTGGCTTCAAATTTAGATTATTTGTTCCACACCTACAGCGAAGAGATTCTGGATTTACCTTTGGTGTAGTGTACAACCAAGAATTGCACTCAGAGCAACTAAAGCATTCCAATAACTCTTTAAATGATACAACAACAGGAGTGAAGTCTGTTTTCCCAAAATTTGCCCATTCATTGTAATGAACTCCTTTGTTTATCGCCCATTGTTCGAGCTGACTCGCTCCTGATGATGTTGAGAGAGCTAATTTTTTTTCTTTAATAAGCTCAAAACTTTCAGTATGGCCCCAAGATTGGGCTGAATTTGAAGCTTTGCTCAGCAGTGATTTTAAGCACTTTTGAGCGGCAGGCAATAATGTTCCAAGATCATAGTTGCCATCTGATTGAAATCTTACTGACGCGCCTAGCTCATCACAAAGTTGACTCGCGCAATACTCCAAGTGGTGTCGTAGGGTGTGTGCAGCGGATTCAATTTTTCCTTTATTTAGATCAATCTCAATCTCATTCCAAACTTCGAGACTCGATGCGATAAGAGGACCCGTATCAACACTCCAGCTATGAAAAGATATGGCATTAGACGAAGGTACCAGTTGCGCGGATCTCATTTGTTGAGCCCACAGCCTGTCATGCGTCGTTAGTATAAATTGTGTATTAGGAAAATCCTTTTTTAGTAATTTGCAAAATTGATAACGATGACCGGAATCGACAGACATAACTACATCATCGAGCAAGGCTAAAGTAAATTTCTCACCGTACAATTTTTTCATTAATGCTAAATATAGACATACACCCATTCCATCTTGATGTCCTTCACTGTGATAGGCGCCAGGTGGAAACAATCCACGTTCATAAAAATTAACATCAAATTTTAAAGCTCCTTCAGTCGGAGTGAACTTCGCAGTGAATGAGCTCTCATCATCTCCATTTATTTCGCGATAATATGAGCTAAAATCGGACTGTACCTCTTCATATAGCGCGATAAGCTCTTCTTCCATTACGTTGCAGAATGTTGTATACGCTTGTTTCGCAAATATCTCTGCTTCATCTAGTGGCTGGCATTCATTCATAGAAAGTCTGTAGTCAGTTAACCTGACCTGAGCGGTAATAAGAAACGTTCTGGCCTCATCTGTAGCAGTTTGATCTGGTAGTGATTTAACTAGGCTGTTAATTTTTCCGACATGATCGTTAATGTCTGAAGGCATATCAATCCAACCTGTTTCTATTTGTGCTGAAAATTCGAAAAGGTGCTCGATTGTTTCAAGTGATTTACTTAGATCTTCCAGTTTATTTTTCCATTTGACAATCGCTGCTACTTCCTTTTTAGCAGTGATTTCATCGTATTTAGCTATTTCTACTACACTGTTTAACTTTGCAGTGATGCCTTGGATTAATATCCGTATTTTCTCAGAAGAACTAAACAGTTTGTTTTTTAGCTCGTTTGCTTCTTTAGATTTCTTAAGCTTCGATGTCAAATGGTCGCGTAAGTGTCTTTCACTTTCCCAATCCTGATCGCATAACGGGCAGTTTGGCCCATCTATTAACTCAATTCCATTTTCGATTAACACTTGCTGCTGTATCATTGCAAGTAAAGATACGTCATTCCGCAGCTCACATACTCCTGACGCGATAATTTGCAAGTCTGGACTTGCAATTTTATCAATTTCAGCGAGCGTATTTACCAAATCTTCAATGCGTTTCAGCTCACTTGTTTTGTTTAATTTTGATGAGCTACTTGCGGTCCTGATGCCTTCATCAATTTGGGTTCTACTAGTTAGTTTTGATATAGAGTCTAGGCCAAGAATCTTGCGCTTCGAATTGACGATATCAAGCAATTTTTTACTACTTAATTTATCTATTTGCGAATGAAGAGTTAATTGAGTTTTCGCACTATCTTTTTTGGCTTTAGCGATATTGTGCTTTTTCTTTATACTATTCAGTACAGTATTAAGTGCTGATCTAGTTTCTCCGAGCCTATTTAATTTAAGAAGTGTTTGAATTTCTGTTGATCGATCTGTCGGCCCTACCAGAATAAAACGGACAATGTCACGTCTTGAAAGAGTAATTTCAGGATGGCTTGCTATTGCGGCAAACACATTTTGAATTTCTTCCGTATTCGGTTGGATATCAGGTTTTTTCGGTTTATTAATATTTCTTTTTATTGTAGCAAACTTATTTAGAGCTGGAATGTGCACTTCTAACGTCACGAAGGACGCTTCTGGAAACTTAACTTTATCCACATGAGGCCCATGCTCTGTGACGGTTATCCCTTTTGTGCCACTACCAGCAAGTCGTTTGATATCTCCAGTTAACGCAAATTCAATAGCATCTATAACACCGCTTTTGCCAGATCCATTGGGGCCAGAAATTGAAATATTTTTTTGCTCAGGTGATAGTGTGAGCTTTCTTATTCCTCTGGTCTCTTCAATATGTACAGATTTGATTTTAATCACTGAACGTCATCCTGATCAGATATAAATATCGCTTCAATTTCCTTAGGTTTAATTTTTGTACTCTTTTTCAGAACGCCTCGTAATTTTTCAACTTGATCTGATGTGACATTTTCTTGATTCTCAAGCTCTTCTAAAAACTGATTTGTTATCTGTGCAACAAGATCAGGCATATGAATATCTATCCTCTCAAAAACATTAAGTTATGATTCAATTTAAAAAAATACTCTGGAATCAATCATTGTTGATACCAGTAAGTATCAATAAATGTAAAGCCGAATTCAAATAGTAAGTGCAACTCAACGGTCAGAGCGTAAAAAGGCAAGCT
>CAZGVP010000049.1:0-12639 GCA_964529135.1 uncultured Caulobacterales bacterium
AATCGCGATAGTTTGGTGAAAGCAATCATTGAGCACGGACACCGTGATGCTCGAGCGCTTTCTTCGTTTAAGGAATTGCCCAAAGTTATTGCTGAAATTGCTGGTGCTGGGGATTATGTGGTTTGTCTTGGTGCAGGAGATATTACAACCCATGCGAACCAACTACCTGAACGGTTGGCAAATCTCGGGTAAGTCACAATGACCCTTGTATCCAAATCAGATCTTCCCGTTGTACGAGGCAAGCTTATTGAAAAAGCCGAGATGTCTGCTTTTACCTGGTTTCGCGTAGGTGGCCCTGCTGATATTGTGTTTATGCCGGCAGATGAAAAAGATCTGTCGGCCTTTTTAAAAGCTACGCCGAAGGATATTCCGGTCTATCCGGTCGGCGTTGGATCGAACTTGTTAGTGCGTGATGGTGGGTTGCGCGGCGTGGTGGTGCGTCTTGGCAAACCATTTGCGGATATTGAGGTTAACGGGGTTGATGTCCATGCTGGCGCCGCAGCGCTTGATGCTCAAGTGGCAAAAGTTGCCCAGAAGGCGGGACTTATGGGGCTTGAATTTTTCTCCGGTGTGCCAGGGACTATTGGTGGTGCCCTGACCATGAATGCTGGCGCGTATGGCCGAGAGACAAAAGATGTAATGATCGAGGCAACTGCTTATGATCGAAATGGTAAACTCAATACATTTATGAATAAAGAGATGGGTTTTTCCTACCGGCATTGTCATACGGCTGACCAATTTTCTGCAAAAGGCGGCTTGATATTTACTGGCGCGACTTTTCGTGGAGCCAATGATGATGCTGACGCAATTGCGGTGCGGATGGCTGAAATTAAACAACGTCGTGAAGGCAGTCAGCCAATTCGTGAGCGAACCGGTGGATCAACTTTTGCCAATCCTTATGGCAAGAAAAGTTGGCAATTAATTGACAGTATTGGCGGGAGAGGGCGGATTGTTGGGGATGCACAGGTTTCCGAACAACATTGTAATTTTTTGATTAATCGTGGTGATGCAAGTGCATCTGACCTCGAAGAGTTGGGGGAAAGCCTGCGCAGCGATGTCCAAAAAAAGCATGGTATCGAATTACAGTGGGAAATTCGCAGGATTGGTGAACGCCAGTAAACTTTAGTAACCTTTTGTTAACCAGTCTCAAGCTGATGATAGGGCTTGTTCGGGAAGTCATGGCATAATGAAGAAATACCAAAAAATCGCAGTACTTAAAGGTGGCTGGTCGCCCGAACGCGAAGTGAGCCTGTCTTCCGGTGAGGCAGCGGCGTCTGCCCTTACTGCATCGGGCTATAATGTTACTGAAATTGATGTGGATCGTGACCTTGCCGTTCATCTGGCTGCCTTAAACCCAGATGCTGTGTTTAATACATTGCACGGCCAATGGGGCGAGGATGGGTGTGTGCAGGGATTACTGGAAGTGATGGGTATTCCATATACTCATTCTGGTGTTTTGGCTTCTTCTCTGGCGATGGATAAGCAGCGTGCAAAAGCAATTTTCGAAGAAGCGGGTATTCCTGTTGCCGAAGGCTACATCGTGCCACGCCATGAGGCGGCAACTACCCATGTTATGGAGCCACCTTATGTTGTGAAACCGAATAATCAGGGGTCATCAGTAGGTATCTATATCGTACAACTGGGAGATAATCGCCCCCCTGAAGCGCTAGCAGCAAAAGATAGTCAATTGGGTGAAGAGGTGCTGGTTGAAAAATTTATTCCCGGGCGAGAGTTAACGGTGGCCGTGATGGGAGATAAGCCATTATGTGTTACAGAGATTTTCCCGACGTCCGGTTTTTATGATTATGAAGCTAAATATACAGTAAACGGATCAACTCATAAAGTTCCAGCGGATATAGCTCAAAGTGTGCGTGATAAGGCAATGGCAATGGCATTGAAAACGCATCAGGCGCTTGGGTGCCGTGGGCTTTCGCGTTCTGATTTTCGTTTTAACGAGCAAGGTGATGGAAAGCTCTATTGCCTGGAGATTAATACTCAACCTGGTTTGACATCAACATCGTTGGCGCCCGAGCAGGCAGCGTATCTTGGAATTTCATTTGAGCAATTGTGCGACTGGATGATAAAGGATGCATCATGTCAAAGGTAAAGAAGGAAAAAACGGTTGCAAAGGCTAAGTCAAAGAAGGCCGTAAAGTCGACAAAAAAGAAAGTTGGGTTAAATTCTGCGCCAATTACAGACAATTTGTTGCGGCGGGCCGGCATGGCTGGCGGTGCAGGTTTGGTTACTGCTTTATTAGTTGCGATTGTTGTGCTCTGGGCAAGCGGTGTGATTGGTCGCGTTGCTGAAGATGCAAGTCGTGGTGCCGGTCAACAAGTGGCGCGTATAATGATATCGGCTGGGTTCGATGTGCGCCGGGTAACAATTGTCGGACGGGATAAGACTTCTCGTTATGCAATTACCAATGCCCTTGGCCCTGTCGATGGAACCTCGCTCATGCATTTTGACCCTCATGAAGCGCGTGCTCGAATTGAACAGATTGGCTGGGTGCGTTCAGCAGCCGTATCGCGCCTTTGGCCCAACCAGATCAATGTATCCATCAGGGAGAGAGTACCGGCTGCTTTATGGCAAGTGTCAGGATCATTGAGGCTTGTGGATCATGCTGGCGCGGTTATCCGTGAGATCGGTGCATATGAATATACAGATCTGCCATTGATAGTTGGCGCGGGCGCGCCAGAAGCGGCTGCTAGTATCCTTGCATCGTTGGCAGAAGTTAAGGTGTTCGATGGGCGGGTCGCGGCCCTGGTGCGGGTTAGTGACCGGCGTTGGAATTTACGGTTGGGTAATGAAATGGATATCAAGCTGCCAGAGACCGGATATGCACAAGCCGTGGAGGATCTGGCGGTTTTGCATGAAGCGGTTGGGGTACTTGACCGAAACTTCGAATATATTGATCTTCGTGATCCTGAACGTGCTTTTTTTCGTTGTCATGGGGCGGCACAATCAAGTCAGCCGCGCTTGTCAGTGTTGAGCCGGGACTATACGTGCCAATAGCATTCGTACCAGTAATGGACTACTGATCGATCAACATCTGGTAATGTCGGATAGTAGTAATCTGGCTAAAGAATAAAAGGGAGTGGTCCAATTGTTGGGCTTTCGACAACGACAGACTTACCAATCCAGCAAGCGGCGTAAATTACCGCGTGAGGGAGCTGTTATTGCCACACTTGATGTTGGTGCAGCAAAAACCGTTTGTTTTATCGCTCGGGTGATGCCGGTAACTGATGGTACGGTTGATTGCGATATTATTGGTGCAGGCCATTATGGCGGCCGACAACGCAATGAACTTCAGGGCCGTGTGATTGATAATACGTCAGCAGACCAAAAAATTACACAACGTATGCAATCAGCTACTGTGCGTGAAAAGGCTATTCGTGGTGCAGTTGAAGCTGCAGAAAGTCTAGCCGGCGAGCGCATTAGCGATGTTCATGTAACCGTGCCGGGTAACGTTATTCAATCTCGTCATATTGGTGTTGATCTTGATGTCGCCGGAGGATTTGTTACTGGTGATGATATTACAGATAGTCTCAATGAAGGCGCCAGGTTAATCACACCCGATGGGTCCGTGTCACTTCACACTCTCCCAACTAGCTATTCTCTTGATGGTGAAAATGTTGGTACTGATCCAAGGGGGATGCGTGGCTCGGTTCTTACCACACGCATGCTTGGCGTACATGCATCAGAAAATACGCTCGGTAACCTTCAAGGGTTTATTGAGAATGCAGGGTTGAATGTTGCATCCTGGATAGCAGCGCCATTATCGATGGCTCGTGCTGTTCTTGTGGATGATGAGAAAGAGCTCGGTGTACTTGTTATCGATATTGGTGCCAATGGGGTATCGTACACGGTTTATCATGATGGGCGGCCTATCGGTTCCGGTGGGATAGTGCCGGGATCGGCATATATTACACGTGATCTTGCTCAGGCATTTTCAACACCAATCGCTCACGCTGAGCGCCAGAAAATTTTGCATGGTACGGTTCTGGCAAGCACTGGCGATGATCATAGATTTGTGGACATGGTACCATTTGCTGGTAATGAGACAAAATCGCGTGTGTCACGCGCCGATATGACAGCTGTAATCATGCCGCGCATGGAAGAAATTTATGAATGCCTTATCGCAAAAATAATTGCTGATGGTTGCGCTCTGAACCATTTGCGCCGGGTAGTGATCACGGGTGGTGGTAGCCAGCTTGAAGGGGTGCGTGAACATGCAGAGCGTATATTCGCCATGAAGGCACGTCTTGGCAAACCTCTTTATATAGAGGGGGCTCCTGAAGCGCTCAGCGGGCCTGCATTTTCAGCCTGTGCCGGTGCATTGCAAGAGGTTACGGATAGTTTTGGCCAGCATCTGGACTTTCCTGAAACGGAAAACCACGGAGCCAACACAAGTTTGCGTGCAGCAGGCGGTGTCGGCGCATGGCTAAAAGCCAAGTTTTAGGCCTTGTAATCCCTGTTTTTACCGAGAAATTAACCTGCGTTAACCTTTTGGTAATTCTTATGACCGAATCTTTAACGCAAGATTAACCATGGATTTGCACCAGCAGGGTTGGTGAAATGTCGTGATCAGCCAAACATTACCGGGATGCATGCAATAGGCGGCATGTGTCTATTTGAGATAGCGGGAGCTTATTATGCCAATTAATATTACTGTACCCGAGACCACAGAATTAAAGCCGCGCATCAGCGTTATTGGTGTTGGTGGTGCAGGGGGTAATGCGGTCAATAATATGATTGAGAGCGCGCTCGAAGGTGTTGATTTCGTAGTAGCGAATACGGATGCGCAAGCTGTCGGCCTGTCTAAAGCGCAAAAGAAAATTCAACTTGGTGTGAACACAACCCAGGGGTTGGGTGCTGGTTCCATGCCAAATGTTGGCAGTGCTGCAGCAGAAGAGTCTCTGGACGAAATCCTGGAACATGTTGGCAATTCACATATGTTATTTGTTACTGCAGGAATGGGCGGTGGGACCGGTACCGGCGCTGCACCTGTTATTGCTCAGGCTGCAAAAGAGCGTGGTATCTTAACCGTTGGTGTCGTTACTAAGCCTTTTCATTTTGAAGGCGCGCGCAGAATGCGTGTGGCGATGGCCGGGATTGAAGAGTTACAAAAACACGTTGATACACTGCTGATAATCCCGAACCAGAATCTTTTCTCAATCGCTGATGAACGGACAACGTTTCATGAAGCATTTGCGATGGCAGATGAAGTCCTGCATTCTGGTGTGCGCGGAATTACAGATTTGATGGTGATGCCGGGCTTGATCAATCTTGATTTTGCTGATGTACGAACCGTAATGGGTGAGATGGGTCAGGCGATGATGGGGACTGGTGAAGCTGAGGGCGAGAAACGTGCAATTGAAGCTGCGGAAGCGGCGATTTCTAACCCGCTTCTCGACAAGGTTTCTATGCAAGGCGCACGTGGTGTGTTAATTAATATCACGGGCTCTATGGACATGAAGTTGTTTGAAATTGATGAGGCTGCGAACCGTATCCGTGCGGAAGTTGATCCAGATGCCAACATTATTATTGGATCTACCTTTAACCAGGAACTTGAGGGTAAAGTTCGTGTTTCAGTAGTTGCTACTGGTATCGATGTTGAGAATGCTTCAGAAGGTGGAGACAGAAATAAGACTGTCTCAGTTGCGGGACAGACACCCTTACCCGTTTCGAAACCATGGCGCCAGTCAGCGGTTCCTCATGAAAGTGGTGTTGTTGCTGCTACTGCAGCATCGCCATCTTTATCTACTCCGAAAACCCCAGCAGTGACTATTACTGCGAATGCAACCACTAAACAGGTCGCTCCTACTGTTGAAACCAAAACTACTGTTCCAGAGGCGCCTGTACAAGCTAACCCTGTGGGGGATGTGCAAGCACGCATCCGTCGTCTGTTGACGGAAGGTGAAGGTCAAAGTGTAAACTTACCTGTTCGCGGCCCTGTCGTTGAGGCCCAAAGTGGCAATAAGAATGCAGATATAGCCTCAACTCAAAACAGCCCATCGAGTGATGAAGGGCAAGGGTCTCAGCGCAACCCGTTTCGGGTTGGCAAGCAATCTCTTGGTGCGGCTGTCGGTATGCTGAAGAATTTAAGCAGCGCTCCAGAGGAAACTGAAGTCACGCCTGCGCCACAAACAGCGAGAGGCAGCCAGTCAGTGCCTTCCAGCACCAAAGAGAGCGGTGATCTTTTTGATGATGATATTGATGCAGAATTAGAAATTCCATCATTTCTTAGGAAGAAAAAAACTGGTTAATTTAGCAAGAGGGTTTTCATTCATGAAAGCCTGATTGTATCTTGCTTGCGATTTCTTGAAGTGCCTGAGCAGCCTTACTGGTATGCTGGTTTACCAAAAAAGGTAAGCCAGCATCACTTGCTGATGCGATGGCAGGCTCCAATGGGATTTCACCAAGAAGCGGGATACCCAAGGTTTGCGCCATGCGCTTGCCTCCGCCCTCACCAAAAATAAATTGTTTTGAACCATCTGGAAGCTCAAGCCATGACATGTTCTCTATAAGCCCAAGCACCGGGATGTTGGTTTGACGAAATAGCGATATGCCTCGACGAACATCTGCGAGTGCCATTTCCTGAGGAGTGCTGACGATCACTGTTCCATCCAGAAGTCCGGTTTGAATGAGTGTCAGATGAGCATCACCGGTTCCAGGCGGTGTATCGATAAGAAGTATGTCCAATTCTCCCCAATCTACGTCATTGATCATCTGCCGAACGGCCCCCATCACCATTGGGCCACGCCAGGCAACAGCTTTTTCCGTATTCACAAGAAGGCCGATCGACATGGTTTTCATCCCATGAGCAATCACAGGCTGGATCTTTCCATCTTTCATGGTCGGTTTGTCGGAGAGGTTCAGTAAGGTTGGAAGAGATGGCCCGTAAACATCACAATCAAGAATGCCAACGCTAAGTCCCTGTTTTTGAAGGGCCATGGCGAGATTGACGGTGAGGGTTGATTTACCAACGCCCCCTTTGCCTGAGGCTATGGCGATCACTTTGCCTATATCAGCAAGAGCTTTTTTGCTCTCATCTATACGGTCTTTTTTTGCTGATTTGTTTTTCCCCATAAAGTCTTTCAAACCTAATGGATTTTGATGGGCATTGGTTGTAGTCATGCCAACCCTGCTCGCAGGGGCAGCGTGCCGTGTTGCAATCGCTTGTACATCGGTGACACCATCAATCGCCAACATTGCAGTTTTTACACTGGCCAGTAGGGTATTTACCTCGCTGTCACTATTGTTACCGGCATCAAGAACAAATCGTGCGCGCCCCTCAGGTGAGATGGCAAGATCAGATATTCGGCCAGAAGCTATCAAATTTGCCTGGCTTGAGGGGGCTTTGATGGCAGAAAGAACAGTGCGAAGTTGCATCAGGATAGTGTTTTTATTCATAAATTTGCTCTTGGAGGGTGGTTAGACCTTGCGTATGTATATTTTTGGGGTGATCTGTGTCGATATGACGATTTAAATTGCGCTTTCCATTGCACCTTTACAATTCAGTGACATATATACGTTCAAAGTCTGAACACCAGTCTTCTGGTAATAGGAATCAGTTATAACGCTCAGAAAAGATACCAAATTTGGTTGAGCCCTCTTTGAAATAATTCAGATCAGCAAAGTGAGATCCCATGCCCTGGCAAGATAATTCAGGAAACGGCAATAGCGATAATAATGATAATGGCTCCGGCCCTTGGGGGCAGCCGCCTCGCAATGGTAGTGGAGGCAGTAATGGTAGTGGTAATAGACCGCGTCGCCCTAATCGGGGTAATGATGGTGATCCACCGGATCTTGAAGAATTACTTGAAGCCTCACGCGAGCGCTTGAAGCGTGCGTTCCCTCGCCGTGGTGGTCGCGGCGGCAGCAGTGGTGGTGGCGGAGAATTTGCCATTACAACGCCAATGTTGGTGGGCGCTTTTATGGTCCTCGCCTTGCTTTGGGCGGCAGCCGGTATTTATCAGGTTGGCACGGAACAGCAGGCTGTTCGCACGACGTTCGGCAAATTCTCTGGCATCAATGGTCCGGGCCTGAAATGGCATGCTCCATTTGCGCAAAATTATGAGCTTGTCGATGTTCTGAACCAACGCGATAGCTATATCGGCTATATAGGGGAGAACACTTCGAGCCCAACTGAGAATTTGATGCTCACCAGTGATAGAAATATTGTTGATATCAGTTTCACGGTGAACTGGAAGATACGCCAATCAGCGACGCCAGAAGGCGAGCTGCCCAATGCTGCAAAATACGTATTTAATATTGATAATCCTGAAGAGGCAGTAAAGTCGGTCGCAGAGGCTGCAATGCGTGAAACTATCGGTGGCGAAGAACTCGACCCGATCATCACAAGCGGGCAGCAACGAGTTAATGACCAAACACGCCTGCGGATTCAGGAAGTTCTTGATGAATATGATAGCGGCATAGAGGTTTTGCGGGTTAATATTGGGCGCCCGGAACCGCCAGCAGATGTGCGGGATGCATTTGTAGATGTTGTTCGAGCCGGTAATGAAAAAGATCAGTTGATCAACGAAGCGACACGAGACTCAAACCGGATTGTTCCAGTTGCGGAGGGGCAAGCCCAAAAAGTCCTGCAAGAAGCATTAGCTTATTCGGCTCAGGTTGAGGCAGAGGCGATTGGCCGAGCAGAGCGTTTTAATAAAATTTATGAGGAGTATGTAAAAGCACCTCAGGTCACACGTCAGCGTATGTATTTGGAGACAACTGAAAAAGTACTCGCCGGGATGAACAAAGTTGTCATCGATGAGCAGGCGGGTAGTGGAATTGTTCCGTATCTTCCGTTAAATGAATTGACGAAAAAGCAGGGGAATTAGGTCCAATGTCCAACATTCACCCGATGAAAAGAAAAGCCATGATCACAACAAACAAAATATTTGGCGTCGGCCTATTGGCGTTGTTAGCCTTTGTCCTTGTAGACCGTTGTATCTACACAGTTAGAGAAACCGAAACAGCCATAACTGTCATTTTTGGTGAACCCAAAGATGTTCAAGACAATGCCGGTCTACATTTTAAACTCCCATGGGCAAATGTTGTAAAAATCGACAAGCGAAACCTGGAATATGATCTCGACAATGCTGAAGAGATTTCGGATGTTAAACAGGAACGCCTGACTGTTGATGCATTTGCGCGCTATCGTATTACCGAACCTCAGATCTTTTATGAGAGCTTTAAATCAGGCGCTTCCAACTGGAGCAGCCTGCGTCTTAATGGCGAAGAAGGTATAAAGCAGGTTATGCGTAATGCGCTCCGACAGACTCTAGGTGAAGTGACCATTGAGGATATTGTGACCAATCTGCGCGCGGAATTAATGACGCGGATGGAAACACGTATGCAAGCAGAAGTTCGCAAGTTTGGTGTGCAAATCATTGATGTGAAAATCCGAAAGGCTGATTATCCAGATGATATCGCTGAAACTGTGTATTTGCAGATGCGGTCAAAGCGTCAGGAGAACGCGCAGTTGATACGTTCCGAAGGGACGCGCGATAGTACCCGGATAAGAGCTGAAGCTGACCGAAAGCGCGTAGAAATTATAGCGAAAGCTAATCAAGAAGCATTGGAAATCAAAGGTGCTGCCGATGCGAAACGAAATGCAGTCTTTAATGAAGCCTATAACAGAGATGCGGAATTTTTTGCGTTTTATCGCTCCCTTCAGGCATATGAAGCAGCACTTCAGCAAGGGGAAACAACGATTCTTCTGTCACCAGACAGTGAATTCTTCAAATATTTCAACGACTTGAATGGAAAGCGCGACTAATTTCGTCAAGCTGGTTAGTTTCTTTAGCAGGCCATGCAATCTTGACCTTGTTTAGGGAAAAGGTGCGCCTGCGCCACTTGGCGCTTGCCCGCGAGTGAGGTAACCTCTTTATTCGTTCAGTTCATCAGATGAGGATATCTATGCGCGCGCCCGGTTTTACCAGAGTTTTGAATTTTTTCTCTTTTATGGCAATCATAGCATTGGTTGCAGTAATTTTTTCACCAACCAGCGTCCAAGCGTATCAGCGCGGTGTGCCCAATGGTTTTGCTGATCTGGCAGATCGGTTGACGCCTGCTGTCGTCAATATCTCCACAACACAAAACGTGCAGGGATTAGGCAACCTTAGTGGTGAGCTTGCACCATTGCAAAAAAAATTCGGACAGCGACAAGCTAGCTCTCTCGGCTCAGGTTTTATCATTGATGCTGCTGGTATTGTTGTTACCAATAACCATGTGATTAGAAATGCCACCTCGATTAAAGTTGTGATGAGTGATGGCCGCGAATATGAAGCGAAAGTGCGTGGCACAGATCAGGAAGTTGATCTTGCTGTCTTGGAAATTGTTGGCGCGTCGCGCCGCTTCCCTGCTGTAAAGTGGGGGAACTCAGAAAAAGCCAGAGTCGGAGAATGGGTTGTCGCTATTGGAAACCCGTTCGGCTTAGGTGGATCTGTCAGTGCAGGCATTATTTCAGCGCGTAATCGGAATATAGAATCTGGAATTTATGATGATTATATTCAAACAGATGCTGCCATAAACAGAGGCAATTCCGGTGGACCGCTATTTAATATGAGTGGTGATGTGATTGGTGTGAATACAGCGATCTTCTCTCAAACTGGTGGGTCCGTCGGTGTTGGGTTCTCAATTCCTGCCGATCTTGCAAAACAGGTTACCGGACAGTTACTGCAATTTGGTGAAACACGTCGTGGATGGTTAGGTGTTGGCGTTAATGAGTTGACTTTAGATCAAGCGCGAGCGGTCGGTTTTGATACGCCAAAGGGAGCTATTGTATCACGAGTGACACCGCAGAGCCCGGCTGATCGGGCTGGTATTCGCCCAAAAGATATTATTATTACTTTTAACCGCCGTTCGGTTAACAATAGTCGTGAGTTAAGTCGTGCGGTGGCAGCAACTGCTGTTGGAGCAACAGTACCTGTATCGATCTTGCGTGATACAAAAAGGATGACACTATCCGTCACGCTTGAGCGTCGTGAAACCAGTCTTCTCTCTGATCTTACTGGTGGACTTCCAGATGGCTTACGTTCATCTGGCTTAACCTTGCAAGAGCCAAATGCAGCTTTACTGCAAAGCTATGGACTTCCGGGGGATACGCGAGGAGCTATTATTACGTCTGTAGACCCAAATAGTGAGGCTTCAGAAATATTGCAGCCTGGTGATGTAATCCTTGAGATTGGTTGGGAGAAAGTTACACGTGCAGAGGGCGCCGTTGCTAAACTCCGTAATCTTAGTAGTGAAAATGCGGGTCCCGTTCAAATTAGGGTGCAACGCGGAGATTTGCTGTTTTATGAGACGCTTCGGCCATAATCATAAACTCTCTTGATCGGCATTGCTTGGCGCAGCTTATTATATCGCCTATTGTGTGTATGCGAGCTAAAAATTAGATAAGATATTCCTGGAAGGTGCAATGCCTTCCCGACTTTATTTGGCTGATATTGATAATGAAAAATTTGCCTGATGCTCAGCGTATTTGATATCTTCAAGGTCGGTATAGGTCCGTCCAGTTCTCATACGGTCGGCCCAATGAGGATTGCCGCGAGATTTATTACACAAGCAAATGATGCTGGTGTGTTGCGCAAAGCGACACGCGTTGAGGTGAATCTGCATGGCTCCCTTGCTTTAACTGGCATTGGTCATGGCACTGACCGTGCTACCGTTCTCGGGTTAATGGGGTTCGAGCCAGATAATTTTGATGGTGACAAAGCCGACCTTGCATATGCAAAAGCGACGAGAAGCGGTGTGCTTCCGCTTGTATTTTCCAGGTTAGCGAATCCGCATGAGGTGGCGTTTTCCCCTCACAATGATTTGCAGTTGAGGGGTGATATAATTCCACAAACTCATCCTAATGAAATGCGCCTGGTTCTCTATGACAATGATATTATATTATTCGAACAGGTTTATTATTCTGTAGGCGGTGGTTTTATTGCAAGCGCAAAACAGTTAGCCAGGAAAACTGAGAATGATTTGATTGCGAGGCCAATTATTGGGCCTAATCAGTTTGATTCGGCTGAAAAGCTATTATTTCTTGCTGATGAGCAAAACCTCTCGATTGCCGAAATTATTCTGGTGAATGAGGATGCGCGACGTTCACGCATGAAAACCTACGCGATGTTGGATCATATCTGGCTAGTGATGAATGATTGCATCAACAAAGGGTTAGCGAGTGATGGGGTTTTACCGGGGGGACTTGATGTAAAACGCCGCGCTCCCGGCCTTATTCGCAAGCTTCTAGAGACGCCACTCGTTAATGAGCGCGAGCAATTGTTTGACTGGCTGAATGTTTATGCAATGGCTGTTAATGAGGAAAATGCTGCGGGCGGGCAAGTTGTAACTGCACCAACAAATGGGGCAGCGGGGATCATACCATCTGTGATCCGGCATTATTGTACGGAGGATGGTGTGCCAAATGTTGATCATGTTCGCTGTTTTCTGGTGACAGCAGCTGGTATCGGGATGTTGTATAAGCAACGGGCATCAATTTCAGGGGCAGAGATGGGGTGTCAGGGCGAGGTTGGAGTCGCGTGTTCGATGGCCGCCGCCGGGCTGGCTGCCGTTTGGGGAGCAACACCGGGGCAGGTGGAGCATGCTGCAGAGATTGGTATGGAGCATAATTTGGGT
>CAZGVP010000050.1:0-12611 GCA_964529135.1 uncultured Caulobacterales bacterium
ATAAATCTGTTGCAATCACCTCATGACCAGCTTTAGCCAGATTTGCTGCCATCGGGCCACCCATATTGCCCAAGCCAATAAAGCCAATTTTTGTCATTTCCTGATCCTTTTGAATCTTATTTTTCATGAACTCATATCTGAAGGGCCATACAATTGATGCGCTCTCTCGATAAATGCATCTGACATCCGTAGAAAAACCTTGTCAAAAACTGAGTTACTCATTTGCTGCAACAAGTAACTTTTGAATTCAAACTCAATTTCAAAATCAATTTCTGAGTCTTTATTTTCCAAATTACGAAACCGCCAGACATTCTCCAGTTTCTTTATTGGACCTTCTGCGTATTTCACAGTTATGAGATTTTCCTCCGGCACTAAAGTTACCTTACATTTAAACCGTTCACGGAATACTTTATATTGAACAAGCATCTCAGCCAATAGCGTTTCATGACCATCTTCGACACCCCGATTTAAAATACGCAATCCATTACAAAACGGCACGAATTCAGGGTATTGCTCTACATCTGAAACAAGGCCAAACATCATTTCAGCACTATATGGAATTTCATTGATTTGACGTCGTTTAGTCATATACGGGCCATCACCCAGCAGATTTCGCTTTTCCTGCATAGCCGTTAAATAGTAATTTAACACGAGAGAGCCATGCTCCAATTGCATCTGGAAGATCATAAAGTGTTTCTTGAGTGACACTGTGTTGCCACATCAACATGGAGGCAATTGTATAGTCTGAAAGATCCGGATTTTCACCACCAAACCACTCCTGCTCGCCTAATTCCCGGGAAATCATCTCAAATGCTTTCGTCATTTTTACAGGATCAGCAGTTTTTGCAAATGCCTCAAGTGACATGCCTACCTTTGCTTCACGAGTTTCTCGGAAATATGCGGCATCTGTTTTTGATAACAAATTACAAACACGCATAAACATGAATGGTACCAGCGCAGGAAAAAGTTGCTCATCTAACCACTGAAGAACACGATCATAGCGTTGTTTTGATTGCGCATCACCAATCAACGGGTTTTGAGGGTGTTCCGATTCAAGGTGTTTTATAATATCAGCACTATTACAGATCAGTTTATCGCCATCTTTGAGAATGGGAAGCTTGCCATAGGCTGGATCAGGGTAAGCAGACTTCGGTTGAAAGCTCAGAGCATGCGTATCAAATTCAATGTTCTTATGGAGCAAAGCGAACTTCACAATCCAGCAATAGGGGCTTGGTCTGACCGCCTTATCAGCGGTGGCTAGGTCATAAAGAACTGGTTTCACAATAATCACTCCAATACAGATGCACCTTGGTCGCACCAAGGGTAATCAATCTTTACGACCTCCCCCATATCTTGGCCAGTAAATAGTGATGAATTTTTATAAGCTCATTTATCGCTGAGATGCACTTTATCTCTTATATGCACGGGCTGCCTGTAGTTTTGCAAAATCATCCCCCGCATGATGCGATGATCTCGTTAAGGGGCTGGCCGACACCATCAAAAACCCTTTTGCGCGAGCAAGAACCTCGTAAGATTGAAACTCTTCTGGCGTAACAAAACGGTCAACAGGTGCATGTTTGCGAGTGGGCTGAAGGTATTGACCGATAGTAATGAAATCAATCCCAGCGGACCGCATATCATCCATTACTTGCATCACTTCTTCCCTGGTCTCACCCAAACCAACCATGATCCCGGATTTCGTGAACATGCCTGGATCGCGTTCTTTCACTTTTTCTAACAAGCGTAGAGAATGAAAATAACGTGCACCCGGTCGAATCGACAGGTAAAGACGGGGAACTGTTTCAAGGTTATGATTGAAGACATCAGGTTTTGAATCAATGACGATCTCAGCTGCTTTATCCTTACGCAGAAAATCCGGTGTCAAAATCTCGATAGTCGTACCAGCATTGCGAGCGCGGATCGCCTTAACCACATCGGCAAAATGCTGCGCACCGCCATCCAGCAAATCGTCACGATCTACAGAAGTTATAACAACATGCTTGAGGCCCATTTCGAAGACAGCCTCGGCAACATTCCCCGGTTCTTGACTATCAAGTGGTGCTGGTTTTCCGGTCTTAACATTACAAAAAGCACATGCGCGTGTGCAGGTGTCTCCCATAATCATCATCGTTGCATGTTTTTGAGCCCAGCACTCACCAATATTTGGGCAAGCTGCTTCTTCGCAAACCGTATGCAGGTTCTTGTTATGAACAATCTTGCGGGTTTCCTGAAAGCCTTTGGATACAGGAGCTTTGACCCTAATCCAGTCAGGTTTACGTAAAACGGGGCTATCAGGGCGTTTTTGCTTTTCCGGGTGCCGCAACGTCGCGTGACCAGACCTGTCTTTGTCAATTAAAGTTACCATAGAGTATGATGTAACAGTCCAGTGACCCTTTTAAAAGACCCCTACCCCAACCATTAGCTTAAATCTCGGGAGGCAGCATTCTTTGCGCACGCCACTGCTCAACAATCCGTTTAACATAATGGTTGTCTTCCATCTCTATCGACCAACCATCGGTAAAGCTGGCCGTTAGACTACGAGGAATATCATCCCTGCGAACGGCATCAAAACGCATTCGTGTTGGCAATGGCACCCCTTCTCCAATAGCGATTGCCTCCCCGGTCCCTAAAGATGGCAACGAGGAAAGGAGGCTGGTTGAAGCGTCAGGAACCACAGCGCGTAATGTTTCCTGATCGGCCTGGTTGGCAAGCCGCATTGCAAAAATTGTATTACATTGTGATAAAATTGCTGGATCCAGTTCGGTTGGACGTTGTGAAACAGCCCAAAGAGATACACCAGTTTTTCGCCCCTCTTTGGCAAGACGTGCCAATGCTTTCCTCGTCGGGGCAAACCCCTCATGACGATCAGCAGGAGCAAACCGATGGGCGTCCTCACAAATAATTGCAATTGGCGAGGCCCCATGGCTCCATAAACCAAATTCAAAAGCAAGTCGTGAGATCACGGAAACAACAACCTGAGCAACTTCCGCTGGCAGAGCCCCAAGCTCTATTATACTTATGGGCTTGCCATCTCCTGGAATTCTAAATAACGCGCCAAGCATATCCACCATGGTATCTTGTATCGAAAGGTTGCCAAACATAAATGCATATCTGGCATCTTGTGTGACCGCATAAAGACGATTGCGAAGCTTTTTATAAGGCACCATTGACTGACTGTTATTCAATCCACCTAACGCTTTATCGAGCAAAGACAGTACCTCAGATACACGGTAAGGAGTAGGCGTATCTACTGTAATATTGGAAGTATCAAAAACACGCCTGTCCACACCAGATCGAACAGAACTATAAGAGTTCGATAGTCCCATTTTTTTGACCGTCGGAATCAACTCACCAAGAATTTCAATTTCCGCTTCAGATCCCTTTCTATCAGGGTAAAGAACTTCAATTAACTCATCAAATGTCAATAACCAATATGGCAATGTAAAAGTCGCCGGATCAAATACGACTGCCTTATCGCCAAAACTATTTGAGTATTCATTATGTGGGTCAATGATAACAATATGAGCGTTTTTATAGTGATCAGTTATAGCCTGCAACATTAATGCAATCGCACAGGATTTTCCTGCACCCGTAGTTCCTAGAATAGCAGCATGACGCGCGAATACATCATCCACGTTCACTGTTGCCGGAATAGAGGCATCTTGCTTAACAACGCCTACCCTCACGCTTGTATGGCCACTAACAGCGAATAATGCACTAAGCTCATTACGCCCTGCGATAGAAATTTTATCCCCGAGGGTCGGGTAACTGGAAACCCCTCGCCGAAACCTTGCTGGTGAAGTTTTTGTTGGTTTAGTAAATTCGCCAATAAGCTCGAGTTCCATAACCCGCACATCACCTGTGCTGGAATCTATTGATGGTGCGGGGACGCTCATAGCTGCTATCAATCCCAAAACAACCGCAGGGCCAGCATCAATGCTCATTATTGAGCCCAATTGCAATCGATACTGCTCATCTCTTTCAACAGGAACATCATACAATAAGGCTAGTGCATGAGATCCTGTTATTGACACCACCTCACCAATGCTATCATCTTGAATTTCTTTTTTTGTTTCAGCTCGTCGCTTCGTTTGCTCTGTATGCAATGATGTAACAGCAGAACTGGCATTTGTTTGAGACATGATGTTCCCTAAACTCCTGTATTCTCTAGGCCGATTTCGCAGTTTTTGATTCTAAAGTCGTATGTTCAGATTGATTATCTAGATTTATTACGCCCTCTCCGGCAGTAGCTAATGGCAAGGATATGGTAGACAATGTACCTTTTCCCACACGGCTTTTGATGGTGAATTCACCGCCCTGCATTTCAATGAACGTTTTCGCGATTGCAACACCAACTCCCGGACCCGTAAATGGTTGACTTAAACCGCGATGGGTTTCCCCAAATGCATTAAGAGCTAACTCAAGATCATCCGTTGAAAAACCTTGCCCATCATCACGAATTTGGATTTCTGCCCATCCTGATCGACGCGTTGAAACACGCACATAAACCTTGCCGCCAAATTTACATGATTTAATTGCGGTTTGAAGAAGGTGATCAAGGGCTTGCGTCACTCGGACTGGATCCGCCCACATGCTAATCTCTGGTGTTGACGACGCTTTATTCGCATCCCCTTTAGACCCCGTTAGGATTTTTACTTGTTTAGCGCTGGCCTGAATATTTATTTTTTTAATCACCTCTTCCAAAAGAGAGGTCGCGTCAACAGCTTCATGGTCTGGCTGGATTGAACCATTATCCAGAGCCGCCACTTCGAGTATCGTATTAAGATGCCCAAGTAATAAATCTGCGGACTGTAAAACATATTCCGCATAAGATGATTTTTGCTCATCAGATAAATCATAGTCCTGACCACCTTTGAGCATGTAGGTAAACCCAATAATTGCATTGAGTGGTGTTCGTAACTCGTGGTTCATATTTTCAAGAAATGAAGAACGAGCACGGATCGATGCTTCTGCAGCAGCTCTCGCATTACGAATATCCCGCTCAGCCTGCGCACGTATTAGTGCCTCAGACATATTGCCAATATAATGCTCTAGCGATGATGTCCCCATTGTTGAAGATCTCGCAGATGTTTGAAATAATCGCATTTCCACCTCAAACGGGAGCATATGCGAGAAAGCGCTAATGCGCAGTTAAACGGAACACGTTATGATCAGTAAAATACGTTGCGACCCCAAAATAAAAGCACCGCTTTATTTTTTGTCTCAAAATGAGACATATTCATTGCTCTTGCATCAATTCGAAACAGAATCTGATGGCCCCTCACTCGGCTCCCCCTGACTTTCAGATTTCACGTCACCTTTCTTTTTTTCGGAAGGTTTCGGGGTGTATGCTAACACCATGTCACCTATTTCAGGTTTTATTGGCGCCTCCCGGGATGCAAACAATAATAAATCCCGGCGTTTAATTGCGACAAGCTCAGAGTTTTCCCCCAAATCTTCAAGGTATTTTTCAGCAGAATATTCCTCTGATAATTGAGTCCGTTGATAATCCCAACCGGAATAATGTCGACGAAGTAGATCATCAAGCCCTGTAGCCGAATGTAAAAAGGTTCTACCTTGCAGTGTATAGGAAAGAGCTTGACGGTTTTCTTCGCCTTTCCCACGGGCATTCACCTGAAATATTTGTGCTCGACCGAGTTCAGGAGCCAAATCTGTACACACAAGAGCATTGTGTGATTCATTTCCGCTGACAGCAAGCAAGTATCCAAATCGATTAAGGTCTACATGATGTTCGGTTACTTCGGATAAAATTTCACCGTAATAGGTTGGAACATTGGCAAGGCGTGCTGGTTTTAACCTGCGCCAGCTTGAATCGGCAACAGTAACCGGAATGTCCATTTCCATTAATTTGATCGCTAGTGCTACAGACCATGGGCTTGCACCGACAATTAAAACACCAGGCCTCTCTCTCGACGCTAACCCTAATAGTTTTGCAAGCGGCGCGATTGTAAATCCATGTAACACAACGGTGGCAAAAACCATTCCGAAGGCAAGCGGTATCAGTTTTTCGCCATCAGGAAACCCTGCATCAACGAGTGACGCACCAAAAAAGCTTGAAACTGCAACAGCAACAATACCGCGTGGTGCAATCCACCCCACAAGCAACCGCTCAGACCAGGGAAGACCAGAGCCGATAGTAGAAAGAAAAACGGTAATAGGACGAACAACGAATAACATTGCGACAATAAACATCATCATCCGCATATCTATTGCGGCCAGCACATCCCATGTCAGGTTTGCCGTCAACATAACAAAGACACCGGAAACCAGCAGAACCGTTATATTTTCTTTGAAATGTCGCAACTGATTGATACTGGCAATACGCGCATTGGCAAGCGTAACCCCCATCACTGTCACCGACAATAGACCAGCTTCATGCTGTAACTGATTAGCCACTTCGAAGCAGACCAATACAACCGCCAACAAAACTGGCGGTTTTAGATATTCCGGCACATGGCCATTACGGAACAGAAAAGCAATCAGATGACCAAGGGCAAAACCAAGTAGTGATGCTAAAAGAGACGCAATCAACAATGTTCCCGCAATCTGACCCGAGGTTCCATGGCTCGCGTCAAAGGTCAAAACCTCATAAACAAAAACTGCCAATAACGCGCCAATGGGATCATTAACGATTCCTTCCCATTTCAAAAGCGTTGCTGGTCTAGGGTTCAGCTTGGATTGACGTAACAGTGGAATGATTACAGTTGGTCCGGTTACAACCATGATCCCAGCAAAAAGGATCGCAATAGGAAGCGATAAACCGGCAATATAATGCCCAACAAGAGTTCCAAGCGCCCATGCGATAGGAACACCAGGAATGACCAGGCGACGCACACCTTTGGTTAAACCGCGAATTTCAGCAAAGTTGAGTGTTAAGCCTCCCTCAAAGAGGATCACTGCTACCGCAATCCCTATCAATGGACGGTAGAAATCTCCAAACATAGCCTCTATTGGAGGGGTCCCTGCGGGCACTCCTTCCGGGAGGAGCGCATTGAATAACCCAAATACTGGCCCTGCAAGTATACCTGCGATCGCCATCAAAACGATAGCAGGTAGATTAAAACGCCACGCAATCCATTGTGCGCCGATACCTAAAACGCCAATTAGCGTTACTGCCAGTACAAGATTTTCCATAAAATTCCGCTTTTATCACCGGTCAGTTAAGCTTTTGGACCATAGCCCAACTTTCTATCCTGAAGTGATTACCCGGAAATTACTTATGTTTAAAGTCCGGTTTGCGTTTCTCAACGAAAGCAGCCATGCCTTCTTTCTGGTCTTCTGTGCTGAAAACAGAATGGAATACGCGACGTTCAAAGCGCACCCCTTCGTTAAGGCTAACCTCAAAAGCACGATTAACTGATTCTTTCGTCAACATTACAACCGGTCTTGAATAGTCCGCAATTTGCTGGCCTACCTTGATCGCTTCCTGCTTTAAGTCAGCCACCGGAATGATACGGGCAACAAGCCCGCATCGCTCAGCTTCTTCTGCATCCATAAGCCGACCTGTCAGGCACATTTCCATGGCCTTCGATTTGCCAATAAATCTTGGCATACGCTGCGTTCCGCCTGCACCGGGCATAGCTCCGATCGTAATTTCTGGTTGACTAAACTTGGCATTGTCCCCTGCGAGGATAAAATCACACATCATTGCTAACTCGCATCCTCCCCCAAGGGCATACCCGGCAACTGCGGCAATAATTGGTTTGCGACAACGCGTTGCTTCTTCCCAATTTGCGGTAATGAATTCTTCCTTGTAGACGGTCATGTAATCTTTAGACTGCATTTCCTTGATATCAGCCCCGGCAGCAAAAGCTTTTTCAGATCCGGTAATTACAATGCAGCCTATCTTGTCGTCCTTTTCAAAAACCTGCAGCGCCTCTGTTACCTCATCCATTAACTGCCAATTAAACGCATTGAGGGCGTCAGGGCGGTGCAATGTCAAGATACCGACATTACCTTCAATTTCAGTAAGAATACATTCGTAAGCCATGAAATTTTCTCCTAACGACCTGAGATCGGTGTGACATCACGTTGTTGTTCACCAGTATAATTTGAGAGCGGACGAATAAGTTTATTATCCGCAAGTTGTTCCATCACATGAGCAGTCCAGCCTGTGATCCGGCTCATCACAAAGATTGGTGTAAACATTGGAATTTCAAATCCCATCAAATAATAAGCTGGCCCAGCAGGGAAATCGAGATTTGGATAAATATTTTTTTCTGCCACCATAGTTTCATCAAGAATTTTTGACATTTCCCAATATTTTTTGGCCTCGGCTGTATCGATCACGTCAACCATCTTTTTATAAGCCTCAGTCATAGTCGGAACCCGGCTATCCCCAGAGCGATAAACCCTATGGCCAAAACCCATAATTTTCTTTTTCTGCGCAATGGCATCCAACATCCATTGCTTGGCGTTATCGGGAGAACCCACTTCTTGAAGTGTATGCATCACAGCTTCATTGGCTCCACCGTGTAGCGGGCCTTTCAACGAACCAATACCACCAGTTACAGCGGAGTAAATGTCAGAAAGTGATGATGCAATAACACGAGTGGTAAATGTCGATGCATTGAAAGAATGCTCCGCATAGAGTGTCATGGAAATATCAAAACACTTAATAACTTCTTCAGCCGGCACTTCGCCAAAGCACATATGGAAAAAATTTTCTGAAAATCCTAAAGACGCATCTGGCGCAATAAATGCTTTTCCATTTTTATGCCGATAATCAGCAGCAATGATCTCAGGTATTTTTGCCATCATCCGAACCGATTTCTCATACAATTGTGCTGGCTCAGACTCCCAGGCGCTATTGTCTTCTTGCCCCAAAAAACTGACGGCAGTTCTTAATGTGTCCATTGGATGCGCGGATTTGTTAAATAACGAGATGGTTTTCTTTAGATCATCAGATAAACCACGCTCAGCTTTTTCTTTAGCAATAAAATCATCGAGTTGGCTTTGCGTAGGAAGTTCACCATTCCAAATCAAATACGCTGTCTCTTCGAACCGGCACTCTTTTGCCAAATCCTGAACTTTATATCCACGATAGGTCAGAGAATTTATCTCTGGCATCACTTTAGATACAGCAGTATCATCTGTCATTACACCGGCAAGGCCGTACTTAACTTCCTGATCGCTCATTATTCAGTCTCCTGTTTATTCCAATCATATGCGCGTTCAACTTTCGCTACACGCAATATATAATTCGTATACCATTCTTCTTTACCCCGCTGGCGCGCTAGTGCATGTTCAGCATGATCTCGCCAATTTTTTATAGCTTTTTCATTCTTCCAATAAGAAATCGTAATGCCATAACCACCTTTTTGATACGCAGCCTCAACCCCGAGAAACCCCGGCATGGATTGCGCCAGTTCCATCATGCGTAGAGCAGTTTGATCATAATCATCTCTAGCCATTTCACCCAGATTACGTTTTTGAGCTGCAAAAATCACCGAATAATATGGAGGCTCAAAAATCATCACCAATTCCTGTTCCAGCTCTCTAACGCTTCAGCTATCAGGGTTATTTGTTATCCAACCCTTTATAACTACCCGGTTTTAGAAAATTCATTATTTCAGCCTGGTCTGCAGGTAAAGGGGTCCCTAAAAATGCAGCTAAACTTTCAATAAATGGTTCAGAACGCAGCATTGCCGTCTCATAAGAAACCAACGCAGTTGGAACTCTCAACCGTTCCAGTAGAAACCAGTTACTTTGTTGTTGAAGCATGATGGTATGATAGGCCCGCAGTGGGTTTTCATCGCGCATCAAAACCCTGCTTTGGCAAATCGAAACCGGATCACGTGATACCATAATGATATGCGGGTTGCGCAAATACGGTAAAAGCTTTTCTATATAGTTACCTGCATTAGGAAATTTCCATCCCCATACATCATAGTCATCATTACGTTTTTTGACAGTTTCAATTTTATGCTCTTCTGATGTGGCACCAAGAAAATCATTATCTTCATAATTATTCGGTAAATCTTCACCCATGGGGATACCAAGACGTAACATGGTTCCGGCTATAGAACTTGTACCACCACGGTTAAGCCCTAAACAGATAAATGTCTTCTGTTTGGCCGTTTTTGATTCTTCAGTAACATTCAATTCATGTAATGCGCGCTTGGATCTCATATTAATACACTCCAATTCAATATTATTTTTATTCCATCGGTGTATCGGTTACCTGGAAATTATAAAGCGATTCATCAAATTTATTATAATCTGCATATCGCAAATTCGTATACAGATCACGTCGGTGCTGCATCATATCAAGAATACCATTTTGGTCACCGTCTTTTAAAATCTGATCCAGACCCACATCACACGCACCCATGGCAAGACGTAATGTTGTGACAGGGTAGATCACCATATTAAATCCGAGATTTTCCAACTCTTTGTCGTTTAACAAACGGCTTTTTCCAAATTCAGTCATATTTGCAAGAATTGGCACATCAATGGCTTCACGCACGGCTTCGAATTCAGCCTCTGATTTCATCGCTTCGGGGAAAATCATATCTGCACCAGCATCAACATAAGCCTTCATCCGATCAATAGATTGCTCCAACCCTTCAATGGCTCTGGCATCGGAACGCGCAATTAGCACAAAGTTTGAATCACGCTTTGCATCGGCAGCAGCTTTCACACGCTGCAGCATTACTTCCGTTGGGACAATTTCTTTACCATCAAGGTGCCCGCAACGCTTGGGCATCACCTGGTCTTCGATATGACAACCAGACAATCCCGCATCTTCCATAGACCGAATAGTACGGGCTGCCGCCATTGGTTCGCCAAAGCCCGTATCTATATCGATTATTGCCGGAAGGTCAGTAACGCGAGAAATCTGTTGGCCACGATCAACAAATTCCGTCATTGTCGCAAGACCAATATCAGGCAGGCATAAATCTGCGGCCATAACAGCGCCAGAAATATAAACGCCATCAAACCCTTGCTTTTGCTCAATCATCTGAGCACAAAGCGGATTAAAAGCGCCCGGAAATTTTAAAAGTTTCCCGGATACAAGGCCTTTACGAAACTCTTCGCGTTTTTCAGTCGCTGATTTTTGCGTGAACAGCATTCGAAAACTCCTGATAGTTATTAATCTTCACTCAACTTAACCGGAAGCTCCTTAGCTACCCTGACAAAAGAAATTAAGTTTGTTACCTTCCGGGTCAATCACATAAGCACATGAAACTTGACCGCCAAGGCGTGGGCCGGGTTCGCCATCATTTTTTGCACCCAATTCAATGGCTTTATCGTACATTGACTTCACATGGGTCGCATCCTTACACGCCAATGTAGTCATATTACCATTGCCAGGATCGGGAGCACCGCCATCATACGGTTTGCAAATACCAAACATTGGACCTTTACCATTTGAATACGCAACAAACCCACCATCCGGTCGTTCCATAGCGACTTTCGCCCCAACTTCACCCAGTAGCGAGTCATAAAATTTTCGAGCGCGATCCATATCTTTTACAGGTATGCATGAATATGCGAGCATAGTTTTTCTCCGTTTGGTTTTAAGTGTGTTATTTAAAAAATGCCTTTAGCAGGGTTTTCTTCCAGATATCCAGCAGGTGCTACTGGGTTTAATTCCCGAACTTCGCCCGCATTCAGATTTGGCAGGCGTTGCACCAATTCCAAAAAGCGATCTGATTCTGACTTATCGAGAATATCATCTGTCAGTGTTTTAAATTTACTGATGTACTCATCACGACCAAATGGCCTTGCACCAAATGGGTGTGCATTAGCGATACCCAGCTCGTCTTCGATGACTGACCCATCTTCCATCGTAATTACAACGCGCGCGCCAAAGGCTTTTTCTTTCGGGTCATGGGAGTGATAGCGACGGGTCCATTCTGGATCTTCAATTGTAGAAATTTTATGCCATAGGCGCACTGTGTCGGCTCTTTGTGCACGTTCTGGCGCATAGGATTGCACATGGTGCCATCCACCATCCTGAAGAGCGACGGCAAAAATATACATGATCGAATGGTCCAGCGTTTCTCGGCTAGCCGTTGGGTCCATTTTTTGTGGGTCATTTGCACCAGTACCAATCACATAATGTGTGTGGTGTGATGTATGCAGAACGATTGACTTAACATTATCAAAATCGTCAATCTTTTTACCCATACGAAAAGCAAGGTCAATCAAGGCTTGTGATTGATATTCAGCAGAATGTTCCTTGGTATATGTTTCAAGGATAGCTCGTTTTGATTCACCAATACCCGGTAATGGAACAATATAGCTAGGTTCAAAAGGCGATTTTCCCTGATCACGCGAAGTACGTCCATTGAGAATAAAGGAGATCACAGAGTCCTCTCCTTCATAAATCGGGCTTGGCGCACCCTCACCGCGCATACAACGATCAACTGCCTCAATTGCGGTTTTTCCAGCATATGCAGGGGCAAAAGCTTTCCATGTAGAAATTTCGCCTTTGCGCGATTGACGCGTCGTCACAGTACAGTGAAGTCCTTGCTGCACAGACTGATAAATTGTCTCTTTGTCTAAATTCAACAATGTACCAATAGCTGCAGTGGCTGATGGGCCAATGTGCGCGATATGGTCAATCTTATGTTCATGCAGAC
>CAZGVP010000051.1:0-12388 GCA_964529135.1 uncultured Caulobacterales bacterium
GTACACATGATGGAGAGGTCATCAAGACTTCATCAAACCGTTCGCCGGATGACCTTAAAAAGAGTAATGAAAAACCTGAAAAGTATCGCTCTAAATCAGCAAAACGCTTTAAGTCGAAAACTCGCACTTCCCGGAAATCTTCTTAGAAAAAAAGCCCCGATGGCGTTGATCGGGGCTTTTAATGTAAGCGTTGGAAAATAGAATAATTTTATTAGTAATTGCGTTTGCGATTTTTTCTCTTGCGCCGTTTCTTCTTTTTCGCATCACCAAAATTGTTATCAATAAAGTTGTTGGTTACCTTTGGTTTTAATCCTTCTCGGATAAAGATGGCCAAGCCGTTATTACCGACAATGTCATTATCTTCGATGATGGAATTTGCCCCGAATGGAATAGCAACACCGTCACCTTCATTTTGAACAATATCGTTATGCCGGATTAATGACAATTTTGAATATTTGTCGAGTATGATTCCTGCGCCTTTATTGTTGCGGATTTTATTACCGATCAGCTTGGCACCGCCATACCCGGATGATTTCACACCACTGTCAAGGTTATCAAATATCTCATTACCGGCAATAACCACATCTGCACGGCTGCCTGAGGCGATATCCACACCGATTTTATTGCGGTTAATATGATTATCAATGATGAAGCTCTGTGAAAGGCTGTGGCCCTGTTCGACAAAAATTCCTTCTGAGCCAGCTGCAATCCGGTTTTTCTCCAGCATGACTGTACCGCCGGAAATTTTCACAGCAGGGCGTACACCGCTGCCAAGAACATCACTTTCCTTGAGCGTAAAAACGCCTCGCACAACATCAACACAAGCATTAGCGCCGGAGTTAATTTTGGCTGCAAACTTCACATTCGCAACAACGGCATGGGAAACTGTATCTTCTGGTGAAAATTTCAGGCACGGGCTATTCATCGGTGCGTTGATTTCAACACCAGGGCCTGGCCCGCGATCACCTTGAATGAACACTGATTTATCCAGCGTGATGCTTTCATTGTATACGCCATGTAAAACATAGACGACGCCGCCTTCAGCTACATCCTCAACGGCTTTATTAATGGATTTGTATGGGCCCGGACCGTTAGCATCGACGATGATTTGCTGCGGTCCTTTCTTCCCTTTATTGGTTGAAGACTTGTCGCCACTGCTGGCTTTGCTACCAGGCTCACGGATTGGAAACCCACCAAGCGATTGAGCGTCTGCGGTTGCAGTTGCCAAGATCGTAACAGTGCCGAAAATAGCGACTGCTTTAGCTGTTCTTGTGAAAAATGATTGTTTCATCACCATCCCCTTTACTGAATATCACGCGGTGATTCAAAGCTGAGCTTTTCGAGCGATTTGTTAGCTGGTTTATAACCAAGGGCTGCCGCTTTTGCGAAGTGGAAGGCAGACCTGGTTTGGTTTGGCGTGATCTCGTTGAGGCCTGTTGAACCGTCCCGGTAAATCACACCAAGAGCATTATGAGCTATGGCTAAATTTTGATCAGCCGCTTTTTCAAGCCACGCAGCGGCAACTGTGCCATTACGTTCTACACCAATGCCACTAACGTGCATAACGCCATATACATATTGTGACATTGGGTGACCGTTTTCGGCTGCATCATTAAACAATGTGACTGTTTGCAATGCTGTAAGAGAGCCAGTGACAATCTGGCGTTTTTCTTCTTCTGTCATTTGCTTATTACGGGCGACAGTAGAGTATTGGAAGCGCCGGATAGCAGCGCGAGTACCAGCGCCAATTTCGTTATCAACAACACCTGCACGGAAGCCCAATGCGTTCAAAGAGCGCTGGATCAATTCGACATCGATATCAGCAACCCGCTCAAGGGCTTGGGCACGTTTAATTTCGTCAAGTTCCTTTCGAGCTTTTTCAAGCGCAACCTGTTGGCCGGTTTTGCCAGTGTATTCCAGAGGAAGCGGTGGTTGCCAGACATCGATTAGTTTGACGGCCTGCTTCTTCTCAGTAGGCGTCATCAACTTTTCAAGCTCTTCGTATGTCCCGCTGGCTTCACCAACACCTCGTGCTTTGGCAAGGCTGTACATTTGAAGGGCACGGACATTATCTTTTGGAAGCCCGGCGCCACGCTGATACATGAGCCCGAGGCTATACAGATCGTATGCGGTGCCAGATTCAAATTTCTGGGCAATCAGCTTTTCTGCTTTTTTTACATCAGCAGAACTCATCCGGAAGCGGATATCAGTTAATCGTTGCTCAGCAATAATCTTGTCATTTACTTCAGATGTAGATGGTTGCTGATAAGAAGAGAAATTGTGATAGGCCGCAAGTGTGTACCATAAAAGTGCACTTACATTATCCACGGGAAGTTTTTCCAGCGGTGCTGCAGCATTTACGCCTTCCAATGGTTTCCCGGAATAGATATCGCCAAGAACCTTTTTGGAGCGAATATCGCCAGCCAGTGCATAGCGCGTCCACGTGTCTCGTGATTTTTGATATTGCCCGGCCATATAGGCTTGCATACCCTCATTAAAGTCAGCATTTGCTGGCACTGCAGCGATAAAACTTGTGCTGAGCCCTAGAGCAACAGCCGCAGCAGCGGACCGTAGACGTTTTGCTTTAGTCGCTTTAGTGGGGCCCATATTCAGGCCTGTCATCTGCTTCATAACCCCAAATCCCATTCTCAAAGCGTTCCAAGATATTAAGTTTTTACCAAGGACGGCTTTTGCCTCTTAATTACGTTCATATCGTTCCAAGCCCTGACTGGTTACCTTGAGGGTACCCGCTAGCAGGGCCGTTAAGGAACGTTACCACATAATTAAAATAGCACAAATTTTGGTCTCAAAATGGGATAGTGCCGGAGAAATGCCGATTTTATGGGCTAAATGTCTGTTTTCCCATGCGCTGTGACCAGAAAAACGCAGGCATCGCCTTCATCTGGTAATCTTTCGGCATGGTGACCGCCTTCATGGCAAAAATACGGGATATCGATGATGGCAACGGGATCATCGGCCAGGATTTTGAGCTTTTCAGCTGGTTGCATCATCCGCAAGCTTGCTTCCATTTTCAGGACAGGTAGCGGGCATTTTAGCCCTTGAGTATCAAGAATTCTGAGGGATGACTTGGCCATTAGCCAAACAGGTGAGCATGAAGAGGGGTAGCAGTGGCGATGACTTCCTCGTAAACTTCTCTTTTAAAAGGGACAATCAGATTGCTCACCGTTTCAAGCTCTGCCCAGCGCCAATCATCAAATTCCTGGTGTTCATCGGCATTAATGTCAATTTCGTCATTGTTACCGGTAAAAAGCATGATCGCCCATTTTTGGCGTTGGCCACGCCATTTTTTCTTTTTGTATTCGGGCGGGAAATTATAAGCCAACCAGCCAGGGGTGATCAGTAATAGTTTAGCAGAAGATACGCCTGTTTCTTCTTTTAATTCCCGGAAAGCGGCGGTTTTGAAATCTTCCCCCTTGTCGATGCCGCCTTGAGGCATCTGCCAGCGATACCCATCCACATAGGTTTCAGGATCAAGTTGATCAAAACCCATAAACCTGCGCCCGAGCCAGACGCGGCCGTCCGGCTTGAATAATAATATACCCATACAGGGGCGGTAGTGATCAATAAGGTCGGGGGTTAGTAGCATATGGTTCCATTTGGCCAAAGTGACTCAGAAAAATCTGGTTAGATTTGAGAGTGAGGGACGATATAACAAGACCGCAAGTTTTAGTGAGAATTGCCGACATAAAGGACAGCTGACGCAGGGGCAAGGTTAATTCCGTCATCATCTAGCCCAGTCAAAAAAGCATTGATGATATCGAGGCCAATTTCACTGGCGGCAATTTTACCAAGCGCAAATTCTTTTTCAATGGCTTTTTGTTTAAGGGCGTTGAGATCAGTTTGCATCTCTTTTTTATTGCCATCATCGCTTACCGGCGTGATGATATGCGCGATATCACCTGCGGCAAAACTTGTTGGCGATGGGGCGGCACCTGTGTCATCAATATAAGCTAAACCCAAATCGTTGATACGTTTAATGACTGGGTTAATGGCATTTCCATCGGCAGAGAATTTTCCGCCTAAATAGTTAGTGACACCAAAATAACCACTGGTTCTTGAGAGTATCCAATCAAGTCGTTTTAGGTTGCTTACGGATGAATGACTCGTGAGTAATCCTGCAGGCCCTAATTGACGAGCAGCATCGCCGCCATACCCTTCCATGGGTAACTCTATTAAAATTTCGTGACCTTTTTGGCGAGCCTTTTCGGCCCATGAATTCAAATTTTCTGTGTATGGAGCAAAGGATAATGTAATCTGAGGTGGCAGTTCTTCTATGGCTTGTCTGGTCAATTCTGCGTTGAGTCCCAATCCGGTAACAATCAAAGCTATGGATTTTTCGGTTGGTTTGTTGCGGCCTCGAAATGCATAATATAGTGCAGCGCGGCGGCCATCGGGTGTGATACGGGGAATGTCACCATACTGCCCCGATTGTACTAACTGGGGTTCGAGAACCCTGATTGGTAATGCGGGTTTGGTGGTTAATGCTGAAGAACGCGTTGCATTGTGAGCAGGTGGATGCTCGTCAATGTTTCGGCCATCAATGGTGATGACCAGTTCGCCAGGTGGTTCATTATTTTCTGCGAAATGCGCGGGTGTGCTTGTGACTTTGTAGGTACGTGGCGCATTGTTGCTTGGGGTGTTCGGTCTGTCTGTAGAAGGATGTTCCGTATTTAATGTAATTGCATCAAGTGAGGTTTGTGAATAACGCAATGCCCCCCTGTTCTCAGCGTTTGGGTTGTCGGTGTTTGCGTGGTCAGTGTTGTTAGAGTCGATAAGTGTTGGGGTGGTCTTGGCTGTGACATTGACAGCATCTCTTGGTGGCTCAAAATGTAGGCTTTGGGGTGGCGGTGCGAGCTTTGTAAGCTCGGCATCCATGTTGAGGGCGACGCGAGCGATTTTCGGTTTTTTCATTTGTTCAAGGGCGAGCCATCCTACACCTGATACAGTCATTACGGCAAATACGACCCAGCCCCAGACTAATCTCCCCAGAATGGGGCGGCGAAATTCCCAACGACGCACGGCAATACTTCCTTCATTCGAGCTGTGGGGTTCAGCCCACAAGGTTAGATATTACTTAGCGTTAATGTGGTTAACGCAATCGTAACGTGCGCCAACAAGCATATATCCTTTTATTTATTGTGAGGGTGGAACAAAAGCGGTGATAGCTGCGAACCCGGCTATATTTACCCCCTGAAGGGATGATGCATTTTGTGGCGTTACGCCACCAAGGGCGAGTATCGGTATTTGAGCGTCTCTGGCCATGGCTTTGAGGCCAGCAGGCCCAAGGGTTTTTGCATTTTGATGAGATTGCGTAGGCCAAACGGGCGAAACCAGAGCAGCGTTAACGCCATGGCGCTGGGCGTGCTTAAGATCTTCACGGGTATGGCATGCAGCGCTGATTACCCCGGCAAAGCCCCTCCAGAGGCCGGGTCTTGCCAGTAGCCATGAGGGTAGGTGTAACCCGTCCGCTCTGACAGTGCGCGCAAGGGCAACATTTCCAGCAACAAGAAATAGCAAGCCATGTGCCTTGCATAGCGCGCATAAGCGTTTTGCTAGAAGCTCCCTTTTGGGTACGAAATAATGCCTGTAAATGACGGCGCACCCTTTTGGGAGGTGGGGGATCAAGTTTGTTGGGTTAGGTAAGGCAGCTTCATCTGTCATTAGCGCGAGAGAGAACGGGCTCTTGGCGCCGCTCTGTTGCGATAAGGTGTGTGCACTTTTTTGCAGTACCTTCATGTGTTGCTCTATGCTGGCATTTGCGTAACGATTGTTTTTATGGTCAGACCCGTCATTCATAATTCGTTAAACCACAAGAGGGCGTGTGTCGCCAGAAGATGGGGCAGGGTATATGCAGGGTTCACCAGCTGAAAATTTGCAATATATCGAACGTGAAATCGACGCTGCTTGTAAAATAGCCTCAGCTGATGGTGCTAAACGCCAGGTGACTATAACCGCAGTCAGCAAAAAACATGATGTGGCTCGCATTATACTGGCTCTTGAAGCAGGACATCAAACTTTCGGTGAAAATCGGGTGCAGGAAGCACTGAATAAGTGGCCAGCATTGCGCGAGCAATATACTGAACTTGATTTGCGCCTTATAGGCCCCCTGCAATCAAACAAAACCAGGGAAGCGGTAGCTTTTTTCAATACGATTGAAACTGTTGATCGCCCGAAAATTGCCCAGGCCTTGGCTGATGAAATCCAAAAGCAAGGCAAGGCACCCGAACTTTTTGTGCAGGTTAACACAGGTGAAGAAGAGCAAAAGTCTGGTATTGCTCCAAATGATGTTGATGCGTTTCTTGTGATATGCAGGGAGGAATATCAGCTTCCGATTGCGGGGTTGATGTGTATTCCTCCTGCTTTAGCTGTTCCGGCACCGCATTTTTCGCTTTTGCGGAAAATAGGTGATCGTAATGGTTTGCAAAAGCTCAGCATGGGAATGAGTAATGATTATATTGATGCAGTGAAGCTTGGCGCTACAAGTGTACGTATTGGGACGGGTATTTTTGGTCAACGCCCCGGGTAAAACCATCACTGGGATTTTATTGATGATCCGATTTAATTTCAAGCAGAGTGCTTGCATCGCATCTTTCCAGAATTGTTAGCATATCTGCAAGTGATACCGCCACGCATCCTTGGGTGGGTTCGTAATTATCTTTTGCCAGATGAAAAAAGATCGCACTGCCCCGGCCCGGAATGGGTGGGGCGTCATTGTGACCTAGAATTATGCAGATATCGTAGAGATGGTCTTCGCGCCACATATGTTCAGCGCTTGCGGGAAAGGGGAACTGGATGGGGCGGTTATACTCGCGATGGGCTGGATCATCACACCAGCCATCAGCTTGATGAATAGAAGATTGAGGAAGGTTGGTCGTGACAGGACTGCTTACTCGATCAGCTCGGTAGAGAACACGCCGAAGAGGAAAAATACCCGCTGGTGTTGCGCCATCCCCTTCAGTTTTTGTGGAGGTAACCCCAGCAGGGCCAACAGAACACCTTGTGCTGAGGTAGTTGCCCATCTGTAACAACCCATTTTGAACTGTAATAAGCGAACAAGTCACGATTTTAGTACCGAATTCCATATTGTTAACATTGATACTCTATGCTCACGAATTGTTTCAAGCCAATGTGATAATTTGTTCGTTTGTGAACAGGGTTTGTGGTTCTACATAACGATTAATTGCGAGCCTTGATCTTGAATGTGAAAGACCGCTAGGTGAAATGAAGATCAGATGTTCAGTCTGAGTGATGGAGAACCTTGTAAATGGCACGAGCTAAGAAAATACTTTTGGTGGATGATGATGAATTGTTACGGGAAACATTAATTGAGCAATTTAACCTGAATGATGAATTTGATATTGAATGTGCCATCAATGGCCAGGATGCAATTGAAAAGGTCAAAAAAGAAGCCCATATCGATTTGATGCTGCTTGATGTCGGTTTGCCAGATATGGATGGCCGAGAAGCCTGCCGGATTATGCGTAAAAATGGCTTTAAGTCTCCAATTATCATGCTAACGGGCGCTGATAGTGAGGCGGACACCATTTTGGGGCTGGATGCGGGTGCAAATGATTATGTAACCAAGCCTTTCAAGTTTGTGGTTTTGCTTGCGCGCGTGCGCGCTCATTTGCGTAGCCATGAGCAAAGTGAAGATGCGGTCTTCAAGATTGGGCCTTATGAGTTCCGCCCAGCGGTAAAAATGCTGGTTACGGAGGATGACAAAAAGATTCGCCTTACAGAAAAAGAAACTTCTATCTTGAAGTTTCTATACCGCGCTGGCGGTAAGGCTGTGGGCCGTGATGTATTGCTGGATGAGGTATGGGGTTACAATTCCGGTGTGACCACCCATACACTGGAAACCCATGTTTATCGTTTGCGTCAGAAAATTGAACCTGACCCATCCAATACAACTATTTTGCTTACAGAAAGCGGCGGTTATCGATTAGCGCTTTAGTGAAAAACTGTGGATTTAATATAAGGTAGGGATGGCTATTATGCCGCCAAAAGTGAAAATCTATCATAACCCCCGATGCAGTAAATCCAGGGCCACACTTGCATTACTTGAGGAGCGGGGTCTTCGTCCTGATGTTATTTTGTATCTGGACGGAGCGCTCATGGAAGCTGATTTAAAATCAATTCTGACGGCGCTCAATGCCAAGCCGTTGGATGTGATGCGTAAGGGGGAAGTTGCATTCAAGGATTTAGATCTGGGGGCAGAAAATATTTCTGATGGTGAGTTAATTGCTGCCATTATAGCTAATCCGATTTTGCTGGAACGCCCTATTGTTGTTGTTGATAATGAGAAAGCGGCGATAGGGCGTCCACCTGAAAATGTTCTGACTATATTGCCTTGATCACTTAATAATAGCAGTGATTTAGATATGGCTTGACGAAAACACTTTTGTTTTGTTCACTAAAGATAGGGAACTCGGCAGGGGTGTTATGAATAGAATTTTTAGTTTAAAGGCATTTTTCCTTCTTTTTTTGTGGGTTATGGCGAATAATAATGTCGCTAATGCTCAATTGCCAATTGATGTTTATGGCAACCTGCCTTCATTGCGCTCGATGGATATTTCGCCTGACGGCAAAAAGCTTGGGTATATTTTGCGCCAAGATGACCTTGAAGCACTGTCAATCTTTGATCTGGAGAGTGGGCAGGTTATAGCCGGTGTCCGTACAGATGCCATTAAGGCACGGTCCATGTCTTTTGCTGGACCAGACTTCGCACTTTTGCGTGCATCAGAAACAACCCGCATGCTTGGTTTTCGCGGAAAGTTTGAATTTTCTGCCGCATTCTCGTTTGACCTTGAAAAGAAAAAAATCCGCCAACTTTTAAGAGGCAATGAAGATTTATTTCCGGCTCAGTCAGGTTTGGGCGATATTGCAGGCCTCAATATTGATGGAAAAACTGTTTATATGCCGGCCTATATTGGACCGGCTTCATCTGATCCAAGTTTTGGATTAATGAAAGTTGACCTCAAAACGGGAAGAAGCCGCGTGTACAAACGAGGGAAGACCTATAGTCGAGACTATCTCGTTGATACAGATGGAACGCTACTTGCCCGAGAAGATTTCAACGACAAGAAGGATGTCTATGCAATTTGGGCATCACGCAGTGGAGATTTGAAAAAGATATTTGAGGAAACCGATGTTGAACTTCCATCAGTTGCTCTGGTTGGCATCAAATCTGATCGGAGTGCACTGATTATTTCCAGGCGCCGTGGCTTGCTTGGAACGAGCCAACTGGCGGAAATGGGTTATGATGGCACAATCAAGGAAACATTATTTTCCAACCCTGCAGTAGATGTCGGGCGTGTTTTGATGGATCAAAATAAATTTGTGATTGGTGTGGAATACACGGGATTATTTCCGACCTATGAGTTTTTTGATAAAAATATGGAAGTCGCTGTCTCAACGATGAACCAACATTTTTCGGGGGCGGCAGTTTCGCTCGCAGGCTGGTCTACGGATCGATCTGTTTTGTTGTTTCGGGTTGAAGGCGGTGTGTATGCCCCTTCTTATTACCTTTATGATCTTAACCGACAAAACATCAATCATGTTGCAAACCGTTATGCTGAGATAGAACAACAAGAGAGTATGGAGGTTATAACGGTCGAATATAAGGCGCGTGATGGCTATAAAATACCCAGTGTCATGACATTGCCAAAAGGCTGGTCAAACGAGAAGCGATATCCAACTATTATTATGCCCCATGGTGGCCCTGAATCTTATGACAATGTTGGATTTGACTGGATGGCACAGTATTTTGCCAGCCGGGGATATCTCGTGTTGCAACCTAATTTTAGAGGGTCAACTGGATTTGGTGCGCGCCATCGAGATGCGGGTCGTGGTGGCTGGGGGCGCGGCGTGATGCAACATGATGTCACGGATGGCTTGGGCGCGATGATCAAGGCGGGGTGGGCTGATCCGGAGCGCGTTTGTATTGTGGGTGGCAGCTATGGTGGTTACTCAGCACTTGCGGGAGGTGCGTTTACCCCGGATTTATACTCATGTGTTGTGGCGATTGCACCCGTTGTTGATGTTGAACGGATGCTGTTTGATGAGCGCCGTGATAATGGCCGTGATAGCTGGGTGGTAACATACTGGAAAAAATTAATCGGCGATCCTCGTTCTGAACGTGATAAGTTAAGAAACATTTCCCCGGTAAATTTTGCATCCGAATTTAAAGCGCCGGTACTGTTGCTCCACGGAAGCGACGACACTGTTGTGCCATATCGGCAAAGCCAGATGATGAACCGTGCCCTGAAAAAAGCAGGTAAAGATGTCACCATGGTAAAGCTTAAAGGTGAAGATCATTGGTTGTCAGGTGGTGATACACGTCTTGCAACACTGCGAGAAATGGATCGTTTTATAAACCGAATAATCGGTGATCAGCGCAATGACAATTAATTTGCTGTGCGGACGGTAATCTGTTTAGGGGATCTGAGCTTTACTCAGAGTGATCTTCTGCAGCGTGGTCGTCTGGCGCATCGAGCTGTTCGGCCAATGGCGCTGGAAAGGGAACGGGATTGTCCGATAGTGTTGATAGGTAAACAAGTATAGAAACTCGTTTATCGTCTTTTCGGATACGCTGAACCATTGCTGATCCGGGTAGGTATTCTTGAGAGTTTTTCAAAAAACTATCGAGACGCTCATAGGTCCAATCACCACCTGCTGCTTGAATGGCGCTTGAGTAGGAACCAAAACCTGATGCGCTGGCAACTGGGCGTCCTACAACATTCCACAAATTAGGCCCTTGCAGATGAGTGCCGCCCTGCTCGAATGTGTGGCAAGATTTGCAAACCAATGCGGCACGTTCGCCCTTGCTCGGTTCCATAGTGCTCATCATCGCGCCGAGATCCATTTTGGGTTCTGGTGCGCCACTATCAGTCGCCGCAAGCTGGATCTCTACCGGGAATTGGGGAAACACTTCTGCATGAGCATCGCCATGGCTCCCACCATGATGCCCGCCGCCGCCAAACATGCTATCTGCCAATAGAGGCAAGCCGACCATCAAGAGGCCGGCGGAGAGTACGCAGAAAGCAACCTTGTTGCCATAAAGTGGGTCGTTCATAAGGAACCTCAATGATGGGCAACCAAAGCAAATCTTAGGTTACGTCAATGGTCAATTTTTCGTGCTTTTAGACTGAGCATGGAAGGCTTGCAATGTTATCCACAGATGTGACAGCGCGGCTATTGCGCCCACATATTGGGCGTTCTTATGCCTCTCCTGAATTATCAGACTCCTCGCTTTGCCCTTCAGCTGCACGGCGTTGCTCGTAGATGCGCATGAAGTCGATCGGCTCCAGCATAAGGGGTGGAAAATTACCATTTCTGGTGGCATCAGCAATAACCTGACGCAAGAACGGGAAGAGAAGACGTGGGCATTCGACGACCATCACCGCTTCCATATGTTCTTCAGGAATACCCTGGAGGAGAAATACACCAGCATAGGTACTTTCAACAACAAAGGCGGGTTTGTCATCTTGCAAGGCTCTGGCGGAAACGGAGAGCTCAACTTCATAATGGTCTTGTCCAAGCCCGCGCGCGCTAACGTCAACATTGACGTCAATTTTCGGCGAGGCACTCATCTCACTGTAGATCCCTGGTGCATTTGGGTTTTCGAAGGAAAGGTCCTTCAAATATTGCGCAGCAACCCGCATTACCGGGCCTTCTGGTGCGCCTTCATTGTTTTCACCGTTTACCGGGGTTTCAGACATGAGGATTTTCCATTTTCGAGAGTATAGTGTTGATATGAAGCCGGCTTCTTACACGCGCTTACATGTCCCTGCAATATAAGTTGATGTTGATTTTTTTTGTTTTGGGCTAGGGGCGTAGTGGTTGGGCGCATCTTATAGTGAAATGGTGCTCTTACTCAAATGGTCCGGCCCGGTGGATATGAACTCTGGCGGTGCCTTCATCTACTTTCTTTTTAAGGCGCCGCAACACATATCGCCCGATCGTGCGTCGTACCATTGGCACCAATAAAGCAAAACCAAAGATATCGGTTAGAAATCCGGGGGTCATAAGGAATGGCGCGCTGACCAGCAGCAAAACCCCATCAACCGCTGATTCCACGGGGACCTTGCCTTCCTGTATTGATAGTCGGGCTTTATTAACCGCCGCCATGCCCTGTAATCGGAGTAAAATACCGCCGATTACGGCTGTCGCGACACAAGCGCCAATGACCGGTAAGGCGCCAAATGCCTGCCCCGCAGTAATCAAAACGTAGATTTCTGCGATTGGAGCCACAAGAAAAAGAAAAATTAAGAGAAGGGCCATGATTCAAAGGGTGATTTTCTACTACTTTTAGCACTATTATTGAAGTATCCTGAAGTTGATTGGTTGAATCTAATATTTGCATCCA